>JACZXM010000124.1 GCA_022571615.1 Acidobacteriota bacterium
ACAAGACGCTGGCCGCTCAGCTGTACCAGGAGTTCAGGGACTTTTTCCCGGACAACGCGGTCGAGTATTTCGTCTCCTACTACGACTACTACCAGCCGGAGGCCTACGTCCCCTCGACCGACACCTATATCGCCAAGGAGACGCTGGTCAACGACGAGATCGACCGCATGCGGCACTCGGCGACCCGGTCGCTGTGGAGTCGTCGCGATGTGGTCATCATTGCCTCGGTGTCGTGTATCTACGGCCTTGGCGCGCCGGAATCGTACTACGGGCTGATGTTCACCCTCGAGGTTGGCCAGCGGCTCGATCGCCAGGATTTGCTGCGCAAGCTCGTCGGGTTGCAGTATACGCGCCGCGCGCACGGTCTCGAGCGTGGCAGCTTCCGGGTGCGCGGAGACGAGGTGGAGATCCTGCCCACGTACGGGGAGGAGGCGGTCCGCGTTACCTTGGAGGACGACGAGATCGTGGAGTTGGCCGAGACCGACCCTTTGCTCGGCACGGTGATCCGCTCGCACGGGCGTATCGCGCTGTTTCCGGCCTCCCACTACGTCACCACCACGGAGCGGCGGCAGGAAGCCGTCGAGTCGATCAAGATCGAGCTCGACGAGCATCTCGCCATGCTGCACCAGGAAGGCAAGCTGCTGGAGGCGCAGCGCATCCACCAGCGCACCATGTTCGACCTGGAGATGATGCAGACGGTGGGCTACTGCCACGGCATCGAGAACTACTCTCGCCACCTGACCCAGCGCCAGCCCGGGGAGCCGCCCCCGACTCTGATCGAGTACCTGCCGAAAGATCACATCGTCTTCATCGACGAGTCCCACATGACCGTGCCGCAGCTGCGGGGCATGTACAAGGGAGACCGATCCCGCAAGCTGACGCTGGTGGAGCACGGGTTCCGGCTGCCGTCGGCGCTCGACAACCGGCCGCTCAATTTCGAGGAGTACGGGGCCTTGATCGGCCAGAGCGTCTACGTGTCCGCGACCCCGGCGCCGTACGAGCTCGAGGCGGCCGGGGGCGTCGTGGTGGAGCAGATCATCCGGCCCACCGGCCTGACCGACCCGGAGATCGACGTGCGGCCGGCGACGAGCCAGGTCGACGACCTGCTAGCCGAGGTGAGAGCCCGGGCGGAGCGTGATGAAAGGGTTCTGGTCACCACGCTCACCAAGCGCATGGCCGAGGAGCTCACCGCCTACTATGGCGATCTGGGGGTCCGGGTCCGCTATCTGCACTCCGATATCGACACCCTTGCGCGGGTCAAGCTCATCCGCGACTTCCGGCGTGGCGACTTCGACGTGATCGTGGGCGTGAATCTGCTGCGCGAGGGGCTCGACCTGCCGGAGGTGACACTGGTTGCGGTGCTCGATGCCGACAAAGAGGGCTTCCTGCGCTCGGCCACGGCGCTGATCCAGACTTCCGGGCGCGCCGCGCGCAACGTAGAGGGCAAGGTCATCTTCTATGCCGAGCGCATCACCGACTCCATGCGCACCGCGATCGACGAGACCTCGCGGCGCACCCAGTGCCAGCAGCGCTACAACCAGGAGCACGGCATCGTTCCCGAGACCGTGGTCAAGCGCATCGCCGACGCGTTCGGCCAGTTCTATGCTCGCGACTATGTCGAGCTCGCGGTCGCCGAGGGGCCGGAGATGGATCTTGCGGGGCCGGAACTGGAGACCCACATCCGCGACCTGGAAGAGCAGATGCTGCGGGCTGCCGAGGAGCTCGATTTCGAGCGTGCCGCCGAGATCCGCGACCGGATACAGGAGCTGCGCCGGCGTCACCTCGGCATGCGGCGGTAGCAGGCCATGCCCGTCGAGAGCATCCGACAGATCGTGCCACAGCTACCGAATCGACCCGGTGTGTACCTGTTCAAGGACCGGCGGGGGCGGACGATGTGGAGGTGATCGTCACCGATACCGAGGTCGAGGCCCTGGCGCTCGAGAACAGCCTCATCAAGCAGAGCCGTCCCAAGTTCAACGTCCTGCTGCGCGACGACAAGAACTTCCCGTATCTCAAGCTCACCGAGCAAGAACGCTTCCCGCGCCTGCAGCTGGTTCGCGGCATGAAGCGGGATCAGAATTCCTACTTCGGTCCGTTCATTCCGAACACGCGGGCCCGGCACATGCAGATCGTCGTGTACCGCGGTTTCGGGCTGCGCCCCTGCAACATCGAGATCGACGGCTCCTGGGAGCGACCCTGTCTGTACTACGACATCGGTGAATGCGCCGGGCCGTGCGTGCGTGCCCTATGCGATGAGCAGCAGTATGTCGAGGTGGTGCAGCAGACGAAGCTGTTCCTGCAGGGCAGGGGAGAGGACCTGGCGGAGGATCTGGAGCGCAAGATGCGGGATGCGGCCGAGGCGCACGAGTACGAGCGCGCTGCCCACTACCGAGATCTCGTGGAGACCGTGCGCTCGGCCAGCCGGGAGCAGAAGATGGCCTCCAAGGACTTGGGTGATCGCGACCTGTTCGCGTTCTATCGCCAGGGCGAGCGTGTCGCCTTGCAGGTCTTCCTGGTGCGTACCGGGCTGGTGGTCGAGCGCCGGCAGTACTTCTGGGACAGTGTCGAGGGTGCCAGCGACCAGGAGCTCATGACCACCTGCCTGCAGCAGTACTACCACGGAGGGACGCCGATCCCGCCCGAGATCTGCGTGCCCTTTGCGATCGAGAGCGCCGAGGTACTGACAACCTGGCTGCGTGCAGAGCGGCAGGGCGCGGTGCGCCTTCGCGTGCCGCAACGTGGGGCAAGGAAGCGCCTGCTGACCCTGGTCGCCGACAACGCCCAGCTCGCCTACGCCCATCGCTACGAGCGCGGTGAGGCCGAGCGTGGCGCGCAGCAGCTCCAGGAGCTGCTCGATCTCGATTATCCACCGCAGGTGCTCCAGTGTGTGGACGTCTCCAACCTGCAGGGGCAGCAGATCGTTGCCAGCCTGGTGAGCCTGCGCAACGGCAAGCCCGACAGGTCGTCGTACAAGCGCTTTCGCTTGCGGGGCCTTGCCGGGCAGGATGACTTCGAATCGATCGCGCAGGTGGTGCGGCGGTACTTCCAGCGTGTGCTCGAGGGCGAGACCCGGGCCCCCGATCTGCTGCTGATCGACGGCGGCCGCGGGCAGCTGTCGGCGGCGCTCGGATCGTTGGCGGATCTCGGAATGCAGCAGCAGCCGGTCGTTGCGATCGAAAAGGGAGAGGAGAAGCTGTTCGTTCCCGGCCGAAGCCAGCCGCTGGCGCTGCGGCCGCACCCGGAAGCCCTGAGAATGGTTCAGCGCGTCCGCGATGAGGCGCACCGATTCGCGATCACCTACCATCGCTCGTTGCGCTCCAAGACGGTCATTCGCTCGCGTCTGGAAGACATCCACGGTGTCGGGCCGGTACGCCGCCGGGCGCTACTGCGCCGATTCGGATCGATCGCGGGAGTCGCTGCCGCCCCGCAAAAGGAGCTCGTGGAGGTTGTCGGCACGCGGCTGGCAGCTAAGCTCAAGCGCGTTCTGGCGCCCCCGGATCGGGCGGGATAGCATCAGCTCATGGACATCAGCCAGATCGTCGCCCAGATCATCGCCTTCCTGTTTGCGCTCTCTTTCCACGAGGCGGCGCACGCCTGGAGCGCGAACAAGCTCGGCGACCCGACGGCCCGTGATCTGGGCCGGATCACGATGAACCCGCTTGCTCACATCGATCCGATCATGACCGTGCTGTTTCCAGCGATGATGATCATGGCCGGCCTGCCACCGTTCGGGGCTGCGAAGCCGGTGCCGGTTGATACCAGGAATCTCGCCCATCCCAAACGGGATCATGCCTGGATTGCCGCCGCCGGACCGATCAGCAACGTGATTCTGGCGGTGGTGAGCATCGCTCTGATGCGCATGCTGTCGAGCGGCGCGCCGCCGTTCGGGTGGCTACCGGCGAGCGTGCTGGATCCGGTCTTGCTGGTGCTGGGCTGGTCGATCGTGGTCAACCTGGTGCTGGCAACGTTCAACATAATCCCGATTCCGCCGCTCGACGGCTCCTGGATTTTGTCGAATGTTCTGACGGGCTCGGCGGAGCGACTGTACCGCTCGATCCAACCCTATGGGTTCCTGATCCTGATCGTGCTGATGTGGTCGGGCGTTCTGTGGCGACTGCTCGGGCCGGTGGTGATGTTCGGGCTGCAGCTCGCGGCGCGGTGACCGCGCAGGAGCGGGATCCGTTTGTCGTCCGGGTCGGTGGCTTCGAGGGACCGCTCGACCTGCTGCTGAACCTGGTTCGGCGCCAGAAGATGCCGATCGAGGAGGTTCCGCTGGCCCAGATCACCGGCGAGTACCTCGAAACGCTGGAGTTCATGGCCTCGATGGAGCTCGAGCCGGCGGGAGAGTTCCTCGAGGTCGCGGCAACGCTGCTACGGCTCAAGGCACGGGCTCTGCTGCCGCGCCCGGAGCGGCTCGAGGATCCCGAGGCCGCGGCTGCCGCCGAGACGGCCCTGCTGCAACAGCTCGTCGAGCACCAGGTGGTGCGCCTGGCGGCGCAGCGACTGCGGCATCGCGAGGACCAGGCCGCGGCGGTCTGGTTTCGCGGCGAGCCCGACCCCTCCGGCGTGGAGGCCGAAGAGCGCGAGGTTGTCGAGGCGGACCTGTTCGCTCTCGTCGCCGCGTTCAAGAACGTGCTGGCGGGCCTGCAGGAGCCGTCCGCCTTCGAGGTTCGGCGCGAGGAGTATTCGGTGGAGACGGCGACCGAGAACATTCGCAGCATGCTCGCCGGTGGCAAACCGGTGCCCTTTGCCGAGCTATTTCCGCCCGGGACCGCTCGCGGGAGACTGATCTCCACATTTCTGGCATTGTTGGAGCTGATCCGCTCGGCCGAGGCGCGCGCCTTCCAGGACGGCCCCCTCGACACCATCATGATCTTCCCCGTCGCGGCGGTGGAAACGCAGACCGGCGCCGAGGCTTGAGCCTCACCGCGCCACCTCCAGGACAGCGGTGCAAACGCAAGGAAACGTCACCCAGGAGCTGCTCTCGACGGTGGAGTCGTTGCTGTACGCGGCGGACGATCCGATCAGCCCCGAGCGCGTTGTCGAGGTGATCGAATACGTCGCCGTGGCGACCGGCCAGCCCAGCGACGTCGACGTGACCTTGGTGCGCTCGGCGTGTTTGGAGCTCGATGAGCGGTATCGAGCTGCGGGCTCAGCGCTGCAGGTTCTCGAGATCGCGGGTGGCTACCGGATCGGCTCGCGGCCGCGGTTCGATGCTTGGATCCGAGCCCAGCGGCAGGTGCAGCGGCCGACGCGGCTGTCGATACCGCTGCTGGAGACGCTCGCCATCATCGCCTATCGGCAACCCGTGACCAGCGCCGAGATCACCTCCATTCGCGGCAAGGACGCGAGCTCTGCCCTGCGGCGGCTGCGCGACCTTGGGCTGGTCAAGATCGGTGGGCGGCGGCGTACCGTCGGGCGGCCGTTCACCTACCGAACGACCGAGCAGTTCCTCGAGCTGTTCGGGTTGCGCGACCTCGACGAATTGCCGGCTCCAGAGGAGTTCCAGGAGCTGCTGGAGTCTTGATCGTGGGAGCCGAACGGGTGCAGAAACTAATTGCCGCGGCCGGGATCACCTCGCGCCGCAAGGCCGAGGCGATGATCGTGTCGGGCCGGGTGGCGGTCAACGGGGTGGTAGTGACCGACCTGGGGGTGCGCGCCGATCCGGATCGGGACGACGTGCGAGTCGACGGGGCGCGGCTGCCACGACCGCAGCGGCTCTTCCTGGCCCTGCAACGCGTACCAGGCGGCCAGCCCCAGGTCCAACTCCGGCGACGGTCGGGCCTCGCGGGTTCGCTCGGTCAGCTTCACCACGTCCAGCTGCGCCCACTTGATCGGCAGGCGCATGCCCGGATGCTTGGGCGGGTGCACGTCCACGTTTACCTCATCCGCCGAGCTGACGTAAAAGTGGGTGCCTGTAAGCAGGAGCGTCAGGCCCATGAGATCGATCGCCCTGCCGCGCTGGTTGAGGACCTTGATGACGTACTGCCGGAAGACCACGAGCATCTCGAGCAGGCGGGCCTCGTTCTGCAGGATCCTGCGCCAGTCCGGGTCCTTGACTCTGGCGGCGGCGACGCGGAAGCGGTCCCGGGCCTGGCGGAAACGCCAGCCCTTCACGGGCTGACGGGCCTCGCGGGCGATTCGGCGGGCGGCGGCGGCGCGCCGCCCCAGTCGATGCGACACAGACGCATCCTGTTTTGTGCCGTCTGTGGTGTGATTCTCACTGTTGCAATAATGCTCGTGCGGTCGCTGTTCACGGAACGCCCGTCAGGAGACGTGCTCCAGCAGGCCAAATCCGCATTGGCTGAAGGAGACTATCAGACGGCCAGGCGGCTGGCGAATCAGTTTCTGAAACGTTCGCCTGACTCCACAGAAGCTCTTCTGGTAAGCGGTCAGGCGTCACTGCATCTCGGCGATTGCGCAGTGGGTGAGCAAACCCTGCGGCGGGTCCTCGCGATCGATGACAGGAACGTCGAAGCTCACCTGAGTCTTATGCGTCTCCTGAAGATGGAAGGACGGTTCTGGGAGTTGCGTCCCCACGCGCTAGCGCTGCTTCGATCCGGAGATTCCGGAAACGAGTACTTGATCCTTCTCGCGGCGCCAGATGAGATTACGTTGGGCGAGCGTGAGTTCAAGCAGGCTGAATCTTGCGGCTCGAGAGTTTCGGACGATGCTCTGCCTATGCTCGGCATCGCGCGTCACCACCTGCAGAACGCGGAAATCGAAAGGGCCGACGCGATTCTCCGGAAGATCATCGCCGAGACTCCCGAGAACATCGAATCGCAGGCCTTACTGGGAACCGCAATCCTACAACGCGATGAATCCGCGGAGTTTCTCCGTTGGAACAGTCGATTACCAGCCACAGCGGACAAGCACCCGGAGATCTGGTTCCTGCGCGGGGCATGGGCTCGCAGCAGAAGACAACCCCAGGTTGCAATCCGTTGTTTCTGGGAGGCCGTCATTCGCGATCCCAACCATCGGCGCGCCAATTTCCATTTATCGCGAATGCTCGTCGTTGCCGGTAAATACGAAAGCGCGAAGAGGTTTGCCGAGTGGTCTGAACGTCTCGAGGAAGTCTCTCGTCTTGCAACGCGGGGCGACGACTCGTCCGGAAGCAAGATGACCGCGAAAACGATGCACCGAATTGCATTCGTAATGGAAAAGCTCGGTCGATTGTGGGAGGCAGCCGGTTGGTATCGAAAAGCGATCGAACACGATCCCCAATTTTCGGATGCGCGCCAAAAACTGAAAGAAGTGACCGGACGCATCGACGACAAGACGCCGCTCACACTTCGCGCATCAAATCCAGCTGGACAGATCGACTATTCAACCTACCCGCTCCCCGACTGGAAATCGAACGGCGACGCCGAACAATCGCGATCGAATTCTTCGTCGGGTCAATCGATCGTGTCGTTTTCGGACAGAGCAAAGTCGCTGGGATTGACGTTCAGTTTCCATAACGGCGCCAATACGTCATCGGGCCGGGCGCGCATGTTTGAATTCAGCGGAGGAGGCGTTGCCGTTTTGGATTATGACGGTGATTTCTGGCCCGATCTGTACCTCACGCAAGGCTGCTCGTGGCCGTTAACGTCCGGGGGCCATCGGGACCGCCTCTTTCGAAACGTCAACGGCGAACGATTTGAGGACGTGACCGAGCAATGTGGATTGGGGGATGAGCGATATAGCCAAGGAGCGACGATCGGAGACTTCAATAACGATGGTTTTCCGGATATCTATCTGGCGAATATCGGAGCAAATCGACTGTACCGGAACAACGGCGACGGCACCTTTACCGATGTCGCAGAGTCGATGGGAGTCGCCGGCGACGATTGGACGT
>JACZXM010000125.1 GCA_022571615.1 Acidobacteriota bacterium
CGTCGGTGGCGATGGTCGTCGTCTCGCTGCTGACATCGCCGCCGGCACAGGAACGCGTCGATCGTTTCATTCCACGCGTCGGGTGACGCGGCATGCGAATCGTGTACATCACGGCCGGCGCCGCAGGGATGCTCTGCGGCAGCTGCCTGCACGACAACACCCTGGCGGCGGCGCTCCAGCGTAAGGGTCACCGGGTGGACCTGGTCCCCACCTATACGCCGCTGCGTACTGACGAGACTGACGTCAGCCTCGATCGGGTCTTCTACGGCGCCCTCAACGTCTACTTGAAGCAGAAGTGGAGTTGGTACCGTCGCGCGCCGCTGCTGTTGCACTGGCTCCTGGATCGCCGTCCGGTGCTCAATTGGGTGTCGAGGCTGGCGGGCTCCGCCGCTACCCAGGGAACCAACCTCGGCGCGCTCACACTCTCGATGCTCCGGGGTGAGACGGGCCACCAGCGCGCCGAGCTCGAGCAACTGGTGCACTGGCTTGGTGATGAGGTTCGCCCCGAGATCGTCCACCTCACCAACTCCATGATGCTGGGCCTGGCACGTAGCATCCGCGAGTCGTTGCAAGTACCGGTGGTGTGCTCGGTGCAGGGAGAGGACCTTTTCCTCGATCAGATCGGCGAGCCATATCGCACCCGGGTTCATGACGAGATCCGTCGTCGCGCCGCCGACGTCGATGCCTTCATCGCGCCGGGTAGAACCTACGCCGACACCATGACCCGATACCTGGGGATAGAGGCGCACCGCATGCACATCGCTCGTCTTGGCGTCCTGCTCGATGGGCACGCTCCGGCGGCGCGAGAACCGGCGCCAGAGTTCACCCTCGGTTACCTAGCGCGCATCTGCCCCGACAAGGGGCTCCACCTGCTGATCGAGGCGTTTCGAATTCTCTCCGAGCGCTCGCGAGACGTTCCGGTCCGGTTGCGTGTTGCCGGCTACATGGGAAAACAGGACGGGCCCTGGGTCCAGAGCCTGCGATCGAATCTGGCCGTCTGGGGGCTTGCCGAGCGCGTGGAGTGGCTCGGGGAGGTTGACCGGGCCGGGAAGCTGCGGTTCCTGCGCCAGATCGACCTGCTGTCCGTACCCACCGTCTATCGGGAGTCAAAGGGGCTGCCGGTTCTGGAGGCGATGGCCAGCGCGGTGCCGGTAGTGCAGCCGGCTCATGGCAGCTTCCCGGAGATCGTCGAGGCTACCGGAGGGGGACTCCTGGTGGAACCGAACTCTGCCCAGGCGCTCGCCGACGGCATCCTCGAGTTGATCAACGATCGTGGCCGCTGCCGTCGTCTCGGCGAGCAGGGCCGGCTCGCGGTCCACGCACACTTCTCCGATGAAGATATGGCCGAGGACACGCTCGCCGTTTACCGGAAAGTGCGACCGTTCCAGCCCGGTTAGTATGTCGGGTTGGTTGCTCCCTGCGGACCGGGGTGAAGGGATGAACCGATGTATGAGATCCATGCGCAGCGCAGGGTGGAATTCTCCGACACCGACATGGCCGGGATCGTTCATTTCTCGCGGCTGATCGTGTTCATGGAGAACGCCGAGCACGCCTTCATGGAGGCGCTCGGCGCCAGCGTGTCGATGGAGCACGAAGGCGTGGAGATCGGCTGGCCGCGGGTGTTCGTTTCCTGTGAGTTCGTCTCGCCAGCGCGTTTCAGAGAGATCGTCGATATTCACGTGCAGGTGCTGCGCAAGGGACGCAGCTCGATGACCTACGGCTTCACGATCCGGGTCGGTGAGCGGATTGTCGGCCATGGCAAAATGACCTCGGTGTGCTGCATCATGGATCCGGAAACGGGTCCCCGGCCAACCCCGATCCCGGAGTTCATTGCCGGGCAGATCGAGGAAGCGCCGGCGCCCGAGATCGTTGAGCACGAGCGTGAGGGTGAGTGCGGTCGATGAAGTTGCGCGTCGATGGCGTCAGCAAGAACTTTGGCAGTGATGGGCAGGTGCGCGTCCTGTCGAACGTATCCTTATCCCTGAAGTCAGGAGACGCCGCGGCGATCACCGGTCCTTCGGGATCGGGCAAGAGCACGCTTCTGCACCTGATCGGCACGCTCGAGCCTCCAAGCGCCGGCACGATCGAGATCGGCGGGCGCAACCCCTACGAGCTTAGCGAGCCCGAGATCGCACGCTTCCGCAACGAGTCGATCGGCTTCGTGTTTCAGGACCACCATCTGCTGCCGCAGTTCACCGTGCTAGAGAACACGCTGGTTCCCGCCCTGGCATTCTCGGGCCGGCAGAGCTCGCCGCGAGGGCGTGCACAGAGGTTGTTGGGTCGCGTCGATCTCGACCACCGCCTCGAGCACCGGCCGGCCGAGCTGTCCGGGGGTGAGCGGCAACGTGTGGCGATCGCCCGCGCGCTCATGAACCGTCCCGAGTTGCTGCTTTGCGATGAGCCCACTGGCAACCTGGACGCCACCACCGCCAACATCGTCGTGGACCTGTTGCTCGAGCTGCACGAGCAGGAGAAGAACATTCTGATCGTCGTGACCCACAACCTCGAGCTGGCAGCGCGGTTTCAGCGCCGTTTCGAACTGCGCGAGGGACGATGCTTCGAAGTCTGATTTACTACTGGCGGGTCAATCTGGCTGTCTTGTTCGCGGTAGCTGTATGTTCGGCTGTCCTCACCGGCGCCCTTCTGGTCGGCGATTCGATCCGCGGCAGCCTACGGGATCTGACGCTGGATCGTCTCGGCAACATCGATCTGGCGCTGGTAACAGAGCGCTTCTTCCGAGCCGACATCGCGACCGATCTCACCAGCCTGCCCGAGTTCAAGGACGGATTCAGAGCCGCCGTGCCGGCGATCGTCCTGCACGGTACCGCGCTGCACGCGCAGACCCGCGCCCGTGCCTCGGGAGTCAGCGTGCTGGGCATCGACGAGCGGTTCATCGCACTGTTTCGAGAACCGCTGACCTCCGATGCGTTCCGTCCGACCGACGGGGATCTCACCCCGGAGGGACTGAATCTCGACCGGCGGCCAGGACAGGTCTTTCCATCCGTCGTTGTCAACGCGTCGTTGCAGCGCGAGCTCGGCGTTGCGATTGGAGACGCGCTGCTGGTGAACTTTCGGCTCGGCAGCGAGATCCCCCGTGATTCTTTGCTCGGAGATCGCGAGACCGCCGCGGTGGTCGGCGCAGTACGAGCGGTGGTGAGCGGGATCGTCCCCGACCGTGGCATCGGGCGGTTCGGCCTCAGCCCCCACCAAGGCGCCCCGCTCAACGCGTTCCTTTCTGTTGAGGACCTGCAGGACGCGCTGCATCAGCCCGGCCGGGTAAACGCGCTGTTGGTGTCGCGCCGCACAGGAACCGCCGCCGCCCCTCACCCCCTGCTCGAGCGCGTTGTCAGGCTGGCTGATCTCGGCCTGCGGCTGCGCACGCTTTCGCCCCAATTAAACCCCTTCATCGAGGTGCAAAGCGATGAGTTCGTGTTGCGGCAAGGCCTGGTAGAGAAGATCTCGGAGACGGCCCGCGGGCTCGGCATGCCGGTGCTCGCTCTTCAGGCCTATCTGGCCAACGCAATGCAGGTCGGAGACCGGCTTGTGCCCTACTCGATGGTGCTGGCCATCGACAACCCCTCCGCGCCCACTCCCTTCGGACAGCTGCAGACTCCCGGCGGCACACCCGCGCCCCTGCTCGAGGGCAACGAGATCCTGCTCAACGACTGGACTGCCCACGACCTGCAGGCCGAGCGCGGCGACGAATTGACGATGAGCTACTACGTCATTGGCCCTGATGAGAGCCTACGTACGGAGCAGCGCGTGTTCGAGGTGGCCGGAACCGTCGCCATGGACGGGTTGGCGATCGACCCAGAGCTGACCCCAGATTACCCGGGAATCGAGGGCATCGACGACATCGCCCGCTGGGATCCCCCCTTTCCCGTCGACCTGAGCGTGATCCGAGACCGGGACGAGGCCTACTGGGACCGGTATCGGGGCGTTCCCAAGGCATTCGTGTCCGAGGCCACCGGTCGTGCCTTGTGGACAACGCGCTACGGCGCCACGACTTCCATGCGGGTCAGCATCGCTCCCGACACCGGGATTGATGCTGCGCGTACCCGGTTCGCCAACGCGTTGCGGAGCCAGTTGGACATACAGCAACACGGCTTCCGCTTCTTGGACGTGAAGCGCATCGGGCTCGACGCATCCCGGGGCGCCACCGATTTCGGAGGCCTGTTCATCGGCTTCAGCTTCTTCCTGATCCTGTCGGCGTTGATGATCGTAAGCCTGCTGTTCACGCTCGGCATCGAGCAGCGCGCGGGCCAGCTCGGCACGCTGTTGGCGATCGGCTATCCACTCCGGCGCATACGGCGCCAGGTAATGGCCGAAGGTTTGATCATCGCCGCCGCCGGCACGGCGCTCGGGACTGCCGGAGCCGTTCTCTACGGCAAGCTGCTCGTGCTGGGGCTCAGGACATTGTGGTTGCCGGCGGTGGGCTCGCCCTTGCTGTTCCTGCACGTCTCCGCGGCCACCCTCGCTCTTGGTGGCTCGATCGCGCTGCTGGTGGTCGGAGTCTCGATCGGTTGGAGTGTCCGCAGGATCCAGCGCGTGCCGGTACCGCGCTTGCTGGCCGGCAGCTTCGGCTCGATGGAAGCGTCAGCACCGCTGAGACTTCGACGCAGCCGGGCGGTCGGGATTGCCTGTGGATTCCTGGCGATCGCACAGCTGGCGTATGGGCTGGCAGCGGGGCGGGCGACCTCGCCCGCGCTGGCGTTCGGTATCGGCGCCGCGTTGCTGGTGGGAGGGTTGGCGGGCTTCAGCTTCTGGTGCCGTCGAAGCCGTGGCCGATTGAACGCCTCGGGCTGGCGCGCTGCGACCGCAATGGCGGTGCGCAATAGCGGCTGGAACCCGGGGCGCAGCATCCTGAGCGTTGCGCTCGTCGCTTCCGCCTGCTTCGTCATCGTCACCGTGGCCGGCAACACGCGTGATCCGGAGACAGAGACGGAGGCGGTCCTCCACGGGGCTGGTGGCTACACCTTGCTGGCAAGCTCCGATATTCCGCTGCATCAGGACCTCAATGACGCTGGCGGCCGCTTCGAGCTCGGGTTCCCGCAGAGCGCCATCGAGCAGCTCGAGGGCGTTTCCATCACCCACCTGCGACTGTTGCCAGGCGATGACGCCAGCTGCCTGAACCTGTATCAGCCGCAGAGGCCTCGGGTGCTGGGAGTGCCGAGCTTGCAAATCGACCGCGGCGGTTTTCTCTTCGCGGCAACCGCAACCGTCGGGCCGGACTTCGAGAACAATCCGTGGAAGTTGCTCGAGCGTGACCTCGGCCCGGGCGTGATCCCGGCGATCGGAGACGCCAACTCCACGCAATGGATCCTGCACCTGGGCCTCGGCGACGAGCTGGTGATGACAAACGAGGCAGGCGATCCGATCCGGCTGCGCATCGTTGGAACCATCCAGGACAGTATCTTTCAGAGTGAACTGTTGATCTCAGAAGACAATTTCCTGCGGCATTTTCCCAGCCGGAGCGGCTTCTCGTATTTCCTGATCGATGTGCCGGCGGAACGCGTTAGTGCGGTGGGCGCATACCTGGAGGAGGTCCTGTCACCCTTCGGCTTCGACACCACGCCGACGGCGACCAAGATTGCCGGCTATCTGGCGGTGCAGAACACCTATCTGTCGACCTTCCTGATGCTCGGAGGCCTCGGGTTGCTGCTGGGAACGATCGGCCTCGGCATCATCCTGGTTCGCAACGTCATCGAGCGACGCGGCGAGCTCGCCACTTTGCGCGCGTTCGGATTCCGGCGCTCTTTCCTGGGCAGGATGGTGTTGATGGAGAACGCCTTCCTGCTCGCGACCGGGGTCACCATCGGTGCACTCGCGGCGTTGATCGCCATCTCTCCCCGTTTCCTGCTCGGTTCGCTCACGCTCCCCTGGACGACCCTGGGATTGGCGCTGGCGGCAGTGCTCGCGGTTGGAATGCTCGCCAGCGGCGTGGCGGTATTCGGGGCACTGCGGATCCCGCTGCTGCCGGCTCTCAAAGCCGAGCGTTAGCAGCCCGTGGCAGAAGTGGTCGTGGGCGACAACCCCAGCGCCTGGAACGAGGTCTACGAGATCGTCCGCCAGATCCCAGCCGGCAAGGTGATCAGTTACGGCGAGATCGCGCGCCTGTTGACTCGCCCCCTGACCCCACGCGCCGTCGGATGGGCAATGCACGGCTGTCCTCGAGACGTACCGTGGCACCGAGTGGTGAGCGCTGCGGGGGAATGTTCCGCCGACCGGGTCGCCGGAAATCCTGCCGGGCGGCAGCGCGCGCTGCTGGAGGCGGAGGGTGTGCAGTTCGGCTCGCAAGACCGGGTCGACATGCCGTGTCACCTCTGGTGCGCCGAATTCGACGAGGAGCTCTGATGGCCCGTCTCCACCCCCCCCCCGGCAGCCCCCTCACATCACGAGGGGTCGAAGCATCCTGATGATCCTGTTTCGGTCCCGAACCCGCGTGGTAATAGACGACCACCATAAGGCACCGAGCAGTCAGCTCCCCACCGACGCGCCTCGTGTGCCGGGAAAACCGGATCACTTGACGGGTTCGGACAGAGGGAGAAGACGATGCAAAGCGGGAAGACCAGCGGATTTGCCGCCGCAACGGGCCCACGGCACCTCGTAACCACAGGGCGGCTGGCGGGGGCACTGTCGCTAGCAGCCCTGCTTCTGGTCGCCGCGCCCGTCGAAGCGCAGCAGTCGCGGGTCACGGTCCGACAGGCCGCCGAGGAGTTCGATCGCGAGGCCCTTGCTCCGGACACTTTGTTTCAGGGTCCCGATCGCCTGCCGATTCACGGTGTGCGCTGTGCAACGCGCCCGATCAGCCGTCTGGAGGCGCGTATGGTCCGCGCCCGGCTCAAGGCGTGGAGACGCGAGCAGTCCAGAGCCGGTTACTTCGCGGCGTCGAACGCGGTGATCTCGATACCCGTCGCGTTCCACGTCGTTACCGACGGCTCGGCCGGCGACATTTCCGACTCGCAGATCAATCAGCAGATCAACGTCCTGAGCGCGGCGTTCTCAGGCGCCGGATTCTCCTTCCACCTGGCGAGCACCGATCGTACCGATAACTCGTCGTGGTTTCGCGGCTGCGCCGGTGGGCAGGAGATGCCGATGAAGAATGCTCTGGCAAGCGACCCGGCCACCACACTCAACATCTACACGTGCGAACCCCGTGGTGGGATCTTGGGCTACGCGTATCTTCCCCAGGACCTTGGGGAATCCAGCGCCACGCACGGGGTCGTTCTGCTGTACTCGAGTCTGCCGGGCGGGTCAGCGGTTCCCTACGACCTGGGCGACACCGGAACCCACGAGGTCGGTCATTACCTCGGGCTGTTGCACACGTTCGACGGTGGCTGCGACAGCCCCGGGGACGAGGTGGATGACACCGAGCCGGAGGACTCGCCGGCATATGGCTGCCCAAGCGGACGCGACTCCTGTCCAGGAGGCGGCGAAGATCCCATCGAGAACTTCATGGATTACACCGACGATGCCTGCATGGACAGGTTCACCTCACAGCAGGGCGCGCGGATGCGCGACATGGTCGGTGCGTACAAGCCGAGCCTGGGATCGCCGCCGGCTCCAGCCACACCCGGGACGCCGACGCCGGTGTCACCGAGCGGTACCACGGGCACCGGCGCACCGACCTATCAGTGGGACGCGGTCGACAACGCCGACACCTACCGATTGAGGGTCGTGCGCGACGGTAGCGCCGTGCAGGATTCCACCTACTCCGCCTCCAATATTTGCTCGGGCTCCA
>JACZXM010000126.1 GCA_022571615.1 Acidobacteriota bacterium
TCGCGGCAGCCGGGGCGCGACGCCTGCGGAAAGCTCGCCCGCGTTGCTGAGCCGGTGGAGGCGCTGGTGAAGGAGAGCCTGTTCGCCGCACTCGATGGCGTGGATCTCCGCGAGTATGTCGAGCAGTCCAACGGAGGTCATGAGGACGAGCTAGTCGCTGCGATCCGCACAGACGAGGCGTCGTTGGAGGAGCTGAGTAAAGACTTCTATAGCGCCAAGCTGATCACCCGTCCCGAGTTCTTCGCCGCCAGAGACACGATCACCGGACGTCTAGACGGGCACCGGCGGCAGGTGGCCCAGGCCAACGGCCACGGCCTGTTAAATAGCCTCCTCGGCGCCGGGCAGGCCGTGCGCGAGCAGTGGGGCGAACGCGGCCTGGACTGGCAGCGGGCGGTAGTAGGCGCCCTCATCGACTACGTCACCATCATGCCGGCGGTGAAGGGAAGGATCGCCTTCGACCCGGAGCTGGTGAGCACCACGCCGGCGACGTTTCGCGACCAGATGGAGTACGTGGCCCGTCACTTCGATCCGATCACCTTCGTCGATTTGCTGGCGGCGCTCGACGACGTTCGGCCGCTGCCGCCGCGGCCGCTGATCGTGACCTTCGACGACGGCTACCGGGACAACTACACCGAGGCGTTCCCGATACTGCGCCAGATCGGCGTGCCCGCGACCTTCTTCGTCTGCACCGGGAGCATCGGAGGCGACCAACCGTTCTGGTACGACCGCATCGCGTACGCGCTGTTCCGCGCCCAGCAGGGCGAGCTGGTGCTTCCGGGCTCGGGACGCCGTTTCCAAGTCGGCGACCTGTCCTCGCGCCGCGCCGCCGCCTGGGAGATGGTCGAGGTGCTCAAGTCGATGCCGGATCGTGAACGGCTGCGCTCCCTGGAGCAACTGGGCCGGCGACTTGACTTGGAGGTGCGCCCCGCCGACCGGCACCTGGGTGATCCGATGAGCTGGGCGCAGGTGGGGGAGATGAGCGCCGCGGGAATGGAGATCGCCTCCCATACCGTGACCCATCCGGTGCTCTCGCAGCTCGATGACTCGGCGCTGCAGTACGAGCTCGTTGAATCGCGGCGGCAGCTGGAAGCCGCGCTCGGCTCCAGCGTGCCGGTGCTCTCGTATCCGTTTGGCAGCCCGAGCGATTACGACGCCCGGGTGATGGCGGCCACCCGCGATGCCGGCTACCGGCTCGCGGCCTCGTACGTCGCCGGCCGCAACGATCCGCGTGTCGCCGATCGCTTCGAGCTCCGCCGCTTGCACATCGAGCGCTACACCTCGATGTCGCTGTTCGCTTCGATGCTGGCCGTACCCCAGCTGTTTGCCAGCTAGGAGAGTCGCATGCTCGAGTTCTTGCTCCTGTTGTCGGCCGGCTTGGTGGTGTTTCACTTCGCCATCTATCCGCTGATCGTGTGGTCGCTCGCCCGTTGTCGCCGCTCCCGGGCGGAGCGTCTGGACGAGCCGGCGCAGCTGCCGCACGTGTCGTTGATCATTGCCGCCTACAACGAGCAGCAGGTCATCGCCTCCAAGATCGCCAACTCGCTGGCGCTCGATTACCCGGCCGACCGACTCGAGATCATCGTCGTTTCGGACGGCTCCGACGACCGCACCCACGAGATCGCCAGCTCCTGGGCCGAGCTCGGCGTGGTGGCGATGCACGAGCCTCAGCGGCGCGGCAAGTCGGCGGCGCTCAACCGCGCGGTGGAGCGCGCCCGCGGTGAGATCGTGGTGTTTTCCGACGCCAACAACGACTTCAGCCGCGGTGCGCTGCGGGCGCTGGTGCGGCACTTCGGGGATCCGGTCGTCGGCGGAGTCTGTGGGCGCAAATGCATCTGCTCGGCCGACGATCGTGAGTCCAGTGTCGGCGACTCGCTGTACTGGCGCTACGAATCGGCGATCAAGATCGCCGAGAGCGATCTGGGGATCATGACCACGGCCGACGGCGAGATCTTCGCCATCCGGCGCCGTCTGTACGAGCCCATCCCGCCGCACGTCATCAACGACGACGCCGAGATCACGTTCGCGATGGTGCGCGCTGGGCTCCGCATCGTGTACGAGCCCGAGGCGGTATCGACCGAGCTGGCATCGCTGACCCTGGAGGAGGATTTCCGCGTCAAGGTGCGCATGATCGCCGGCGGGTTCCAGAGTATGCAGCTGCACTGGCGCGCGCTGCTGCCGCCGCGCTCGGCCTTCGCCTGGGCGTTCCTGTCGCACAAGCTGCTGCGCTGGTCGATTCCCCTGCTGCTGGCGGTGGTGCTGGGCTGTTCGTTGGCGCTGTGGCGGCAGCCGGCGGTGGCGGTACTGCTGATGGCGCAGGTTGCCTTCTACGGCGTCGGGCTCCTGGGATGGGTGACGCGCAACCGGGTGCGGTTGCCGGCCTGGAAGTACGTGCCGCTGTATTTCGGTCTGATGAACATCGCCGCTCTCGTCGGTCTGCGGCGGTTTCTTGCCGGCGATGGCATCACGGCAATCTGGCACAAGGCGGTGCGATGAGTCGAAACGTCCACATCTGGCTGCCGGAGTACGTACGACGGAGCTGGCAACGGCGAACAACGGGCCGCCGAGCCCCGGTACAGGACGTGTACGTCTGTGTCGCCGACCACTACGAGCCCTATTGGGGCGGCGCCGATGCCCCGACGGCCCGCCGCCGAGTGGAACGCTGGTGCCGCGAGCTCCCGTTGCAGGCAGGCCGGCATCGCGACAGCGACGGACGCCATCCGCAACACACGTTCTTTTACCCGGCCGAGGAGTACGACGAGCGAATCCTCGACTCGCTCGCAGACCTGTGCCGGGCCGGCTTCGGCGACGTGGAGCTGCACCTGCACCACGACAACGACACCGCTGAGCAGCTGGAGCGAACCCTGGTGGGGTTCAAGCGCACGCTGCACGATCGCCATGGGCTGTTGCGCACCGATCCGCACACGGGACAGATCGTGTACGCGTTCATCCACGGCAACTGGGCGCTCGATAACTCGGGGCCCGACGGCCGCTGGTGCGGGGTCGACAACGAGATCGAAGTGCTGGCTCGCACCGGCTGCCGGGTCGACATGACCCTGCCGTCGGCGCCCAGCCCGACCCAGACCCGCAAGATCAACTCCATCTACTTCGCCCGCGGACGGCCCCGCCAGCGCAAGGCCCACGACGGTGGCCGCGACGTCGCCGTCGGCACCTGGGGAGATCCCCATGAGCTGCTGCTGATCCAGGGGCCGCTAATGCTCAACTGGGAGCGCCGCAAGGGCGGACTGCTGCCCCACATCGAGAACGGCGAGCTTTCGGCCGACAACCCACCGACCGCCGATAGGGTGCGGCTGTGGGGTCAGAGCGGGATCGGCGTACAGGGTGCCGAGCGACACCTGTTCGTCAAGGTCCATACCCACGGGGCGCAGGAGGCGACGATGGAGATGCTGCTTCAAGGTGGCCTGGACCGGATGTGGAGCGAGCTCGAATCCCAGTTCCGGGATGCTCCGGGCTGCCGGCTGCACTATGTGAGCGCCTGGGAGATGTACTGCAAGGTGCGCCAGTTGGCGCTGCAGGAACGAGCCGCCTAATGCGCATGCGCCCGCACGTTCTCCACCTGATCGAATCGCTCGAGCACGGCGGCGCCGAGCGCGTTGTCGTCGATCTTGCCAACCAGCAGCGGCAGGAAGGGTTCGAGGTTACCGTGTGCTGCCTCAAGCGCCGGGGCGAGCTATTTGCCAAGCTCGATGACGGCGTGCAGGCGTTCTGCCTCCACAAGCGCGAGGGCAGCGACGTGGCCGCGATCTGGCGACTCGTGCGGTTGATCCGGCGTCGCGGTGTGGAGCTGGTTCATACGCACGCCTGGGGGGTGTACCTGGACGGAGGGATCGCGGCCCGGGTCGGCGGCGCCCAGGCGCTGCTGCATACTGCGCACGGGCCCTATCCCTCTCCCGGTGCCGGCCGGCTTGGTCGCTTCAAGGCTGCTGCTCGGCGGTTCCTGGAGCATCGCCTGGCAGCACGCACCCATCGCCTGGTGGCGGTATCGGAGTCGATCGCCTGTACGCTCCGCGAGCAGTTGCGCTTTCCCCCTGACAAGGTGACGACCGTCCACAACGGAATCGCCGCGCTCGATCCGCCGCGTGCGAAGCGCTCAGAACCGGCATCGGATCGGGTGCGCATCGTGACCGTCGGCCGGCTGGCGCCGATCAAGAACCAGGCCATGATGATCGAGGCCCTCGCCCGGCTGGCGCCACGTTGCCCGAACCTGGAGCTTGTGCTGGTGGGCGATGGTCCGGAGCGAGCGGCGCTTGGAGACCTGGCGACACAGCTGAGGATCGCCGACCGCGTCGAGCTGCCGGGCTTTGAGGACGATGTCGCCGCGGTGTTGGCCAGCGCCGACATCTTTCTGCTGACCTCCCGGCACGAGGGCATCTCGATCGCTCTGCTGGAGGCCATGCGGGCCGAATTGCCGGTGATCGCCACGCGGGTCGGGGGCGTACCCGAGACCGTCGTCGATGGCCTCAGTGGAGTGCTGATCGAGCCCGGTGACGTCGGGGCGTTGAGCGGGGCGATCGAGCTGCTGGCCCTCTCGGAGGGTAAGCGGCAGCGCCTCGGCCAGAATGCCGGCCGCCGGATTCGCGAGCGCTTCTCGAGCACAGCGATGTCGCTCGGGTACGCCAACCTGTACCGGGAGGCGCTAGCCGGCGCTTCTCAACGGAGTGCTACTGCGGATGCGGAAAGGGTCGCGGGTCGCGAGCGTCCTCAACTGGTTACCATGCCCGGTGGCCCCGTTGCGGCCGTTGCGGGCGCTCGGCCGCTGAGGATTCTCTACCACCACCGCACCCAGGGGCGCGGTGCCGAGGGCGTGCACATCGCCAGTATCGTGCGCGAGCTCGAAGCCCTCGGACACGCGGTGACGCTGGTCTCGCCCGCCGGGATCGACCCGCTGGCGACGGCGGGATTCGCCCCGGTCGACAAAGCTGAGGTCAGCGCCCGCGGCGTCGTGGCGTTCTGGAAAGCCGTCAGTCGCAGGCTGCCGGGCTGGCTGTTTGAGCTCTCCGAGATCGCCTACAACGTCCTTACCTGGTGGCGCTTGCGCCGGGTGCTGGGGCAGCAGCAGTTCGATCTGTTCTACGAGCGCTATGCCTTCTACCTGGTCGCGGGGGCCTGGATGGCCCGGCGCTGCGGCATACCGTTCGTGCTCGAGGCCAACGAGGTGAGCGGCATCCCGGAGCGCGCTCGGGCGCAGTCGTTCCCGCGGCTGTGCGGCGCCTTCGAGCGCTTTCTCTTCCGCCGCTGCACCGCGGTGTTGACGGTCTCGTCGTATCTGCGGCGGCTGGCGCTGCGGCAGGGGATCGCGCCCGAGAGGGTGCGGGTGGTGCCCAACGCCATTGATGCCGGATCGCTTCGGCCGGTGGCGCGGTGTCCCGACTTGGTGGCCCGGTACGGGTTGGTCGGGCGCACGGTCATGGGATTTGCGGGATGGTTCGACCACTGGGACCGTCTCGACCTGCTGATTCGGGCTCTGGCTCGGCTGCGGCCCGAGCATCCGGAGTCGGCGGTGCTGCTGATCGGCGACGGTCCGTCGCTGGGGCCAGCGCGCGAGAGAGTCCGCGAGCTCGGGCTCGACGGCGACGTGGTGATGTGTGGCGCGGTGGAGCGCGAGCACATCCATGACCACCTGGCGCTGCTGGATATCGCCGTTCTGCCGCATTCCAACCGCTTCGGGTCGCCGGTGGTGATGTTCGAGTTCATGGCTCGCCGGGTGCCGATCGTGGCGCCGCGGCTGGAGCCGATCGAAGACGTGCTGCAGGATGGCGTCAGCGCGCTGTTGTTCGAGCCGCTGGACGAGGACGGGCTGGTGCAGGCCCTGGACCGCTACCTCCGATCGTCGCGGCTGCGGGCGCACGTGGCCGAGGCTGCCTATCGGGTGTTGATCACCGAGCATACCTGGCGGCGCAACGCCCAGCGGGCGATCGAGGCGGCGGGGTTAATGGGCGCTGAGGTGGGAGTCGAGGAGGACTTGCGCCGTGTGGGTTAGGAATCTAGCAACCCGTCGCAGAAGTGGCGCCGGATTGGTGCTCGCGGCGTTGTCGATGGGCGCCACATCGGCTTCGGGGGCCGCACCGGCAGGCCTTGCCGGCCGCGCGGGCCAGGAGGCAGCGGAGGAGATCGCCGCGTTGTGCGGCCGCCGGGACGTGGTGTGCGTCGACGACACCCCGGGGCCCGGGCAGGAGGTGTCCTCGATCCAGCTGGCCGTCGATGGCGCCGGCCCGGGCTTCACCGTGCTGGTGTTCGACGGTGAGTACGACGGCTTCCGCATTCGTCATGGCGGCGCCCCCGGGTCGCCGTTGCGCATTGCGGCGGTGGGCCGCTCGGCGATCGTCGTGGGTGACGAACCGGTCGAGGGCGAGGACAGCATCTACATCCAGAACGCCAGCTACGTCACCCTCGAGGGTTTGGTAATCGAGCGGCGCGGGCGCTGGGGTTACGGGATCGGAGCCCACGACGCGCTGCCGACCGACCCGATGCGTGGTCTGGTGATTCGCAACAACGTCGTCAGCGGGGCGGGATCGACCAACATCTATCTGTCGCAGGTCGCCGATTCCGTGATTGAAGGCAACGTCGCCCACGGCTCACTCGACAGCCACGGCATCTACCTGGCGAACGCCGGCTCCGACAACACCGTACTGCGCGGCAACAACTGCTACGACAACGCGGTCAACGGCATCCACTTCAACGGCGACCAGGCCGAGACCGGTGATGGCCTGCAGTCGGGGCTGCTGGTGGAGGGCAACATCATCCATCACAACCGCGCCAACGGCCTGAACATGGATGGGGTGCAGCACTCCGTCGTGCGCAACAACCTGGTGTTCGCCAACGGCCGGCACGGGCTGCGTGCCTACGCCATCGATGCCGCCGATGGTCCACGCCAGCTGGCGATCATCAACAACACCTTTGTCGGCAACGCGAACTGGGCGGTGAAGCTGACCGAAGACGGCGGTCGGCACACGGTGTTCAACAACATTTTGTTGTCGGCGGAAGGTAGCCTGGTCGCCGACCACCCGCTGCTGACGTCGGATCACAACATCGTCGTCGACGGCTTCTCGATCGACGGCGAGCGCACGGTGATGGGCCTGGCTCGGTGGCAGGCGGCCGGCTTCGATCGCCACTCGCGGGTGGCCTCCGCCTCGGAGTTGTTTCGCGCCCCAGGCCGGGACGATTTTCGCCTCGCGCCACGATCGCCCGCAATCGATTTCGGCGTCTTCATTCTCGCCGGCCAGCTGGCGCCAGAGGTCGACCTCGCCGGCCAGGAGCGGCCGCAAGCCTCTGTTTACGACGCCGGTGCGTTCGAGGCCGATCGCGGCTCTGACAGCTGAGCACGGCGCCGTCGGGTCTTGCCCATGGCGACGGTCTCCCGGTCCCACGACGGTCGGCATCGCGGGGCAGTTTGGGCTTCGGGATGAGGTGTCGCGCGCGGTACCTTTCCCCTTGAGCGCCCGCAGTTTCTCCAGCCGCAGGAATGTGCCCGATGAGCCTCCGCCGCCACTTCGACATCGACGATGCCGACCTCCGCCGCCATGCCCCTGCGAGCACCCGGAACGAGGCCCTTGGCCATCGGGTAGCGTCGCTTTCGGCCGCGGTGGCCATGGTCTGTGCGGCATTGATCGGTGCTCCCGTCACCGCAGTGTCGGAGGCCGCCGGAAACGCGGTGGATTGCGCCGACAAGAAGATCCTGTGCGTCGACGCCTCGCCCGG
>JACZXM010000127.1 GCA_022571615.1 Acidobacteriota bacterium
ATAAGCATCGGCGGGCAAAATATTAAGGACGCCGACCTCCCCAGTGAAACGGTTCCCACCAGTGGTGAGGTGAGCTTCAATTTCACCATACCTGAGACCTTGAACAACGAGATTCAACTGCCCCTGGGCAAGGTGCCTTTTAAGGTCTTTGTTACGGCCGATGAGGGACCGAATGCCAACGAGGACACCAATATAACCATAAGCAAGTAGAGTAAGGGAATAGCATACCCAATGGAGGAACAGTTAGTCAGGGAAGGCGTCTTAGACCTCGATGGGATAGGGGTGGAGGACAACTTCCCGGAGCTGGGCGGGGACTCATTGCTGGCCAGCCAGGTTATCTCCCGAGTAATCCACGCCTTTCGGGTGGAGCTGGCATTGAGCAACCTCAACGCGGTGGCCACCGTGGCCGACATGACTGTCGCCATTACCCGGAACCTGGCCGGGCAGACAGACGCTGAGGACGTCGAGCGCACCTTGTTAGAACTGGAAGCTCTCGCAGGGGAGCAACACCTTACTGACGAAGACGAATCAAGCGGGGTCAGGGATTTCTAAAAAACCGATCAGTAAAGAAACTCGGTAACCTTCTTGTTAGCATTAGTTTGATTTCTCTACCGAGTTTCTTTTCGCCAGACACAAATTGGGGATGACTTTCAGAGGTTCCAGAGGAGTCCTCGGGCGAAAACCCTCGGCTAAGGAAGGGACGCCGCCCATGCCTAACTAATCGGGTGGGACCGTCATTATGTCGTCGCACCCCTCGAAGGATATACCGTCTTGTGTTTCGCCTGTCATTCCTACTTTCATTCCGGGTAACAAACGTTCCAGTTCAGTGGCCCTGGAGCGACCAGCACGAGCCCTGTCTTGGGCAGCGCCGGTCTACCACTCGACCCGAGCTGCTGGCGAGTTTGGGCGTGGGTGATGCCAGAGCTCGATGTTAGCAAGGTTTTTGAGGCTTGGCCGATGGAGTTCAGCAACTTCGCGGATTCGTTCGACCGATTCGATGGCGCTGGTCACGAACGCGCATCCGGTGTCGCGCAGCAACGGCAGCAGCTCGGCGTGGGCGAGGAGGTGCTCGACCTTGATCGTCACGTCATAGGTCAGATCCGGGTGCCGCTCGTGTAACGCGCCGGCGATCTTGGCCGCGTGCTTGGGGCCGTTGAAGAAATCGGGATCGCCGAAGGTGATGTGCTCGGCGCCGGCGGCGACCTGCTGCTCGATGTCGGCGAGTACCACCTCGGGCTGCACGACGCGAAACTGACCGCCGTAGACCGGCACCACCGGGCAATGGCGGCACAGATGCTTGCAGCCACGGGTTGCCTCTGTGTACCCGACGGTGCGGCGCGAGCCATCGGCCGCGGTCAGGTGGGCGTATTCGTCCAGGGGCGGGAGATCGCCACGGTCGGGCACAACGAAGCGCTGACGGGCCAGCGAGATCTCCGGCTCCGCCTGAGCTTCGCCGCCGTCGGCGCGGACGATCCCGGCCCCGACGCCCGCCCCGACGCCGGCGTCCGCCCTGGCGCCGGCGTCTGCCCTGGCGCCCGCGTTCGCCGGAGCCCCAGGCTCCGTGCGCAGGCGCCGCATCAGCGCCACCAAACCCTCTTCGAATTCTCGGCCGAGGATGGAATGCACGCCGTGGCGCCGCAGGATCTCGGCAACCTCGGGTCGGGTGAACTCCTCCGGCAGGGTCTCGCCGCGGGTGAGCATCTCGCGAATCTTGGTACCGCTCAGGAACACGTGCTGATCGGAACCGTGCGGGCACGTTTTTTGCGAGGCCATGTTCTTGCAGCTGTGGCAGTAGAAGGCGTGGTCGAAGAACAGCGGTGTGATGCCGATCTCGAGCGCCTCGAACTGCTGGAAGATGGTGTGAGCATCGTAGGTGCCGTAGTAGCCGCCGAACCCGGCGTGATCACGTCCGACAATGAAGTGGGTGCAGCCGTAGTTCTTGCGCACGATGGCGTGAAACACGGCCTCGCGTGGCCCCGCATAGCGCATCGCGGCCGGCAGGATCGACATCGCCACCCGCGATGCCGGGTAGTAGTTCTTCAACAACGCCCGATAGCACTCCAAGCGCACGTCCGCCGGGATGTCGTCGGGCTTGGTCTCTCCCATGATCGGGTGCACCAGCAGCGCGTCGACGAGCTCGAGGGCACACTTCTGCAGGTACTCGTGGGCGCGGTGGATCGGATTGCGGGTCTGGAACGCGGCGACACTGTTCCAGCCCTTGGCCTTGAACAGCACTCGCGTTTCGCGCGGGTCGAGCCTGTAGTCCTCGAGTCCCTGGTGGGCAGGTCGCTGGAGCATCGTCACACGCCCACCCAGATACGTATCACCGGTACGGCGCAGATAACCGACGCCCGGATGCGCGGTATCGGTGGTCTTGAGCACGGTCAGAGCTTCGCGCTCCTTGTCGGGCCTGTACTTATCGGAGACCTCCAGGATGCCGTAGACATCTCCGTCGGGGGCCCGGAGCGCAACCGGCGATCCGATCTCGATCGAGGTTGCCTCCTCCGAGCTTACCGCCAGTGTGATCGGCAGCGTCCACGGGATGCCGTTGGCCAGGCGACCCTGCTCGCAGATGGGCTCGAAGTCCTCCCGGCCGACGAACCCTTCCAGCGGGCTCATTGCTCCGGTTGAGAGCATTTCCAGATCGCTGGTTTCGCGCCGATTCATCGAAACCGTCGTCAGTGAGTCGATTTGCTCCAGCCACTGCTGGCGCTCGCCGGGATCGGCGATCCGGTTCACCAGGCGGCCACCATGCGCTTTGATCATCAGAGATATCCCAGGTTCTGCAGCTTCTTGCGGACCGCGACCAGCTCGTCCGGGTTCAACTCGCCCTGGGCGGGGCCCGGTTCGAGACTGCCCACGAGATCGCGTAAGACGAAGACGATGAAGTCGGTCGGCGAGCTGAAGCCCGAGCCGCCGATCACCTGCTGCAGCCGGTTGTAGAGCGGCCGTGGAATCTTGATGCTGACGCGGTCGCTCATTGCATTCATGCTCCGTGAGAGGTGCGATTGACGCCCGATAAGGCTCTTATAGGGACCCAATCAGGGCCTTAGCGTAACCCAGCCGCCCGAGGATGCAAGCTCTACTCGACTCCATCCACTGCCAGGCCGTGGTGGAAGTGGTTTTGAGACGCGACCCAAAGGTCGCCGCAGACCCTCGTCGTTGCTCCTTGCCTTCACCCGTAACTCCCACTTGCCAGACCCACCACACTTCCACCACGGCCTGCTAGAAGCGGTCGCGGAGGCGCGCCAACAGGGCTTCGTGGGCGACGCCGTTGCTGGCCAGCAGGCCGCGGCGGTTGTGCACCTGGGCGGGATCGTAGGAGATCGGGCGTCCGTCAAAATCGGTCAGGCGACCGCCGGCGGCGTGCAGGATGGCCTCCGGGGCGCAGGCATCCCAGAGCTTGGTGCCTGCGCTCGGGTGCAGGTACAGATCGCAGATGCCGGTGCCGATCTTTCCGATCTTCAGGCCCACCGAGCCGGAGCGAAGCATCTCCGTGATTCCCAGGTCGCGCATCATGCGCTCGACGATCTCGGGCAGATGTGAGCGGCTGCAGATGAGCCGGAGGTCGGACAGCTCGCTCGTTGCATCGACCCTCATCGGATGCGCGACGCCCCTGCGCACGCACTCCGCGCCGTGTCCGACGATGCCGCGGTACACGATCCCGGTGGCGGCCTGGTTGACCACACCGAGCACCGGGCGGCCATCGACGACCAATCCGATCATGACGGCGAACTCGTCGGTGTGGTTGATGAACTCGTTGGTGCCGTCCATCGGATCGACCATCCAGACGCGGCGCCGATTGCCAATCGATCCGGCCTCGGCGACAGACTCCTCGGCGAGCACTCCGTCTTCGGGGAATTCCTCACGCAACCGATCGACGATGTGTTCGTTGGCGGCGCGGTCGGCCTCGGTCACCGGTTCGCACCCGTTCTTGAGATCGACGGTGTAGTGGCCGCGGTAATAGCGCAGCAGGATCTCGCCCGCCTCGCGAGCGATGGTCTCTGCCGTCTGCAGGTCGCGTTGCATGTCGATGGGCCTTGTCCGATGTTGCCCGCGTGCGGGGGGGAGGCCTGGTACCGCGGCCTGCTAGATGGGTTGTCGACCGCGATCGCACGGGAGCGGGTTCGTCGGCCGGAGCTCAAGGTTAGCAGCCGGTGGCAGGAGTGACGTGGGTGGCGTTGCGTCGACGGCCAGGAAGCGTCGCGTGCCGCTTGACCGCGGGCCGGGATCGCAGCAATCTACGGGCGCGCCATCCGGGCGCAGGGTGTTTGAACCGGTCCCGCTGAGTGGGGAGACGATGGCAGTACAACGGCAATTGACGGTCGGTTGGCAGAATCGGCCCGGCGAGCTGGCGAACTTCTGTGAAGCGCTGGCCGAGTCGAGCATCAACATCATTGCGCTGGCCACCGCCGAGGCGGGCGAGTACGGTGCGGTGCGTCTGCTGGTGGATGACGTCACCAGGGCGCGCGAGGTGTTCCG
This sequence comes from Acidobacteriota bacterium, assembly GCA_022571615.1. Classification (GTDB taxonomy): domain Bacteria; phylum Acidobacteriota; class UBA890; order UBA890; family WLXD01; genus JACZXM01. The sequence goes on from JACZXM010000127.1 coordinate 4,483, forward strand.
CGAGCGTGGGGTGGCCCACACGAGCATCGAGGTTCTGGTCATCGAGCTCGGTAACCATCCCGGGTCGCTGGCCCAGATCGCGCGCACGCTGTCGGATGCCAAGATCAACATCGAGTACTTCTACGCCTCGACCAGCCCGGGGGCCGAGACGGTCGTGGGCGTGTTCAAGGTCTCCGATGCCTATGCCGCCGACGAGCTACTCGGCTGAGTGACCGACATGCTTCCCGATGCGCCCACGAGGACGCTGGTCAGCACCGAGATCCCCGAGCTGGAACTGCTGCACCGGGGCAAGGTGCGCGATATCTACGAGCTGGACGACCGCCTGCTGATCGTCGCCACCGACCGGCTATCGGCCTTCGATGTTGTGCTGGCCGACGGCATCCCCGGCAAGGGCAAGGTGCTTACCCAGCTGTCGTGTTTTTGGTTCGATCGGTTGCGGCACGTGGTCGACAACCACCTGGTCACGGCCGACGTGAATCGGATGCCGGTCTTACTGCGACCTTACGCCGACCAGCTTGTGGGCCGTTCGATGTTCGTGCGGCGGGCGGATCGCTTCGACGTCGAGTGTGTGGTGCGCGGCTACCTGATCGGGTCGGGGTGGGCCGACTACCAGAGCTCCGGCGCCGTGTGCGGGATCGAGCTCCCCAGGGGGTTGCGGCTGGCCGATCGTCTTCCGGAGCCGATCTTCACGCCCGCGACCAAGGCCGATGAGGGTCACGACGAGAACGTCTCGTTCGACCACATGGCGCAGATTGTCGGTTCGGAGTGGGCGCTCAGGCTACGAGCGGTTTCGCTGCGCCTGTACTCGCAGGCCGCCTCGTACGCTCGGACCCGCGGCATCATCATCGCCGATACCAAGTTCGAGTTCGGCCTGATCGACGGCGAGCTGATCCTCATCGACGAGGCCCTGACGCCGGACTCCTCGCGTTTCTGGCCGGCGGACGCCTATGCCCCGGGGGCGAGCCCACCTTCCTTCGACAAGCAGTTCGTGCGCGATTACCTGTCGACATTGGACTGGGATAAGAGCTCGCCGGGTCCAGGGTTGCCGCCGCAGATCGTGCGTAAGACGGGCGACAAGTACCGAGAGGCATTCGAAGTGCTGACCGGTCGCAGGCTCGATGAGCCGGCCTCCTAACGATGGCGCGAGCTCCTACTATGCACCAGCGCTTGCAGGCACTGGTTGTCGACATGGCCGACAAGGACATCCGGCTCCAGGAGGCCCATGCCCAGCTGGAGCGCCTGTTCCTGCGGGAGGTAATGCGGCGCGCAAAAGGCAACCAGTGCCGTGCAGCCGAGGTCTTGCACATGCACCGCAATACGCTCCGGCGGAAGCTGGAGCGGCACGGCCTGCTCTGAGCCTCGGGGACCCACTGTGAGCGTCCGCGACTAAGGTTCTCTGCCGGCTGTGGCTGCAGGAGCCGCCGGGGTCGCGTAAAGGAGTTGACGCGGACGCCAACCGTGCTAGGATTAGCAGTCGATCCTAAAGAGTGCTAGCGGACTCGACACCCAAGCGCCAGCTCTGGCGCCGGGTCGTCCTGGCACCGGGATAGTTCTTCAACTCCAACAACCACTACAAGGAGTTCTTTACGATGGCCAAGACGAAGGCCGCGGTGCGTGTGCGGCCCCTCTACGACCGAGTGCTGCTACGTCGGTTGGATGCCGCCGAGCAGGCTCGTGGCGGAATCATCATTCCCGACACTGCCAAGGAAAAGCCGCTCGAGGCCGAGGTCGTCGCCATCGGTGATGGCAAGCGCCTCGACGACGGCTCCTTGGCCGAATTGACGGTCAAGGTCGGGGACACGGTGCTGGTCGGCAAGTACGGCGGCACCGAGATCAAGCTCGATGACGAGGATTACTTGATCGTCCGTGAGGACGAGGTTCTCGGCATCCTGAACTGAGCACCGTTCAACCCTAGCTACAGCTGACAAGCAGGAGAGAGACGATGGCCAAGCAGGTCGTCTACAGCGAGCAGAGCCGGCAGCAGATTTTGCGCGGCGTCAACAAGCTCGCTGATGCCGTGAAGGTTACGCTCGGTCCTAAGGGCCGCAACGTCCTACTGGAAAAGAAGTTCGGATCGCCCACGATCACCAAGGATGGCGTTACCGTCGCCAAGGAGATCGAGGTCGCCGACCCCGCCGAGAACCTCGGCGTGCAACTGGTCAAGGAGGTCGCCAGCAAGACCTCCGATGTTGCCGGCGACGGCACCACCACCGCTACCGTGCTGGCCCAGGCGATCTACCGCGAGGGCGTGCGCAATGTCACCGCCGGTGCCGATCCGATGGCGCTCAAGCGCGGCATCGACCATGCCGTCACGGCCATCGTGGAGGCCATTGAAAAGGTGTCCAAGCCGGTCAAGGGCGAGATGATCGCGCAGGTCGGCTCGATCTCGGCCAACAACGACTGGGAGATCGGAAACATCATTGCCGAGGCGATGGATAAGGTCGGCAAGGACGGTGTGATCACCGTCGAGGAGGCCCGCGGCCTCGAGACCACGCTCGAGGTGGTCGAGGGCATGCAGTTCGACCGCGGCTACCTGTCGCCGTACTTCGTCACCGATCCGGAGCGGATGGAGGCGGTGCTCGAGGATGCGCTGGTGCTCATTCACGAGAAGAAGGTCTCCAACATGAAGGATCTGCTGCCGCTGCTCGAGCAGGTCTCGCGCATGAGCAAGCCGTTGGTCATCATCGCCGAGGACATCGATGGCGAGGCGCTGGCGACGCTGGTGGTGAACAAGATCCGCGGCACGCTGAACGCGGCAGGGATCAAGGCTCCTGGCTTCGGCGAGCGCCGCAAGGCAATGCTCCAGGACATCGCCATCCTCACCGGTGGCAAGGCGATCTCGGAGGATCTCGGCATCAAGCTGGAGAACGTCCAGGTCGAGGACCTGGGCCGCGCTCGCAAGATCGTCATCGACAAGGACAACACGATCATCATCGAAGGTGCCGGCAAACCAGCCGATATCAAGGCCCGAGTCGACCAGATTCGTCACCAGATCGAGGACACGACCTCCGACTACGACCGTGAGAAGCTCCAAGAGCGTCTCGCGAAACTCGTCGGCGGCGTCGCTCTTATCAAGGTCGGAGCTGCCACCGAGACCGAAATGAAGGAAAAGAAGGCTCGCGTCGAAGACGCCATGCACGCGACCAAGGCCGCTGCCGAAGAGGGCATCGTAGCTGGTGGCGGCGTAGCTCTTCTTCGCGGTGCCAAGGCTCTCAAGAAGCTCC
>JACZXM010000128.1 GCA_022571615.1 Acidobacteriota bacterium
GCGCGGCCAGTAGTCGGGCACGTTCTGGCCCTGCAGCGGCGGCTCGGGCGGATCGTTGCTGGAGTAGCGGCGCACGAGGTCGCCGGTGGCATCGAGGATCTCCAGGGTTACCGGTCCGCGTGCATTGTCTCCCAGGTAGTAGTTGATGATGGCGCCGTCGGGCGGGTTCTGTCCGGACGGCTCCTCCGGCGGCGGTGGCGTGTCGGTGTACTTGTTCCAGCGGAAGCGCCAGGCTTCCTGGGGCTCGAACAGGTGCATGCCACCGGCGACGATCGCCGGCGTGATCTGGCGCAACGGCGTGATGTCGTCGAGGATCCAGAAGCCGCGGCCGTGCGTGCCCGTGGCGAGGTCGTCGTCTTTGATGATGAGGTCGCGAACGGAAGTCGGCGGATGGTTCAGCCGTAGCGACTGCCAGTTGTCGCCGTCGTCGAACGACACGTACACCGTCTGCTCGGTGCCGGCGAACAGCAGTCCCGGTCGCACGTGATCCTCGCGCACGACGTTGACGATGGTGCCCTCAGGGATTCCGTTGGTGATGCGCGTCCACTTCTCACCGCCGTCGCGGGTGCGGTAGATGTGCGGTCGTAGGTCGTCGAGACGCAGGGTGTTGATCGCCGCGTAGGCCGTGTTCACGTCGGTGTGCGAGGCGTCCATGAGCGACACCTTGGCCCACGGCCCGAGCTCCGGCGGCGTCACGTCGGTCCAGCTCGTGCCGCCGTCGTGCGTCACCCAGATCAAGCCGTCGTCGGTGCCCACCCAGAGGGTGCCGATGTCGACGTACGACGGCGCGATGGTGTAAATGACGCCGCGTCGCGACGGTTGTGCCGCCGGCGTGCCGATGTACTTGCCGACGACACCGGGCACCTCCCAGCTCTCGCGCGACAGGTCGGGGCTGATCTGTTCCCAGCTCTGGCCGCCGTTGCGCGTCTTCCACAGCGTGTTGGACGCGTAGTAGAGCGTGCGCGGATCGATGGGCGAGAACAGGATCGGCATGGTGCGCACGACCCGATAGGTCTGATCGCGCAGTGGCTTGGGGGTGATGTCCTGGCGCTGCAGCGTCTTGCGGTCCCAACGCGTGACGCGACCGCCGTACACGATGTCGGGATCGAGCGGGTCGGGGGCGACGTAGCCGTACTCGGTCACGCCCACCGGCGTCCAGTCGCGGTAGGTGACCTCGCCATAGTCGCCGCGCGAGCGCACGCACGCGGAACCGCTTTCCTGCTGGCCGCTACACAGACGGTAGGGAAAGTCGTTGTCAGCGGTAACGTGGTACATCTGCGCCGTCGGCTGGTTGTACCAGGAGCTCCAGGTCTCGCCGCCGTTGACGGTGACGATGGCGCCCTGGTCGGCGGCGATCAGCATGATGTCGGGGTTGATGGGGTTGATCCAGATGCGGTGGTAGTCGTCGCCGCCGGGGGCGCCGCGCGGCGTGGTGAACGTGCGGCCGCCGTCGGTCGACTTCCACACCACGATCGAACCGGTGAAGACGATGTCGGGATCCTGCGGGTGCACCTTGACCTCGGCGAAGTCCGAGCCGCGTTGCGTTACCAGCGGGTTGTCATTGATCTGGTACCAGCTCTCGCCGGCATCGTCGGAGCGGTACAAACCCCGGTTGCGGCGCGCGTCGACGGTGGCGAACAGGCGATTCGGCTCGGAGGGCGCGACGGTGATACCGATGCGGCCGAGGCCGTCTTCCGCGAACGTCGGAATGCCCTCGTTGATGGGCCGCCAGGTGTCACCGCCGTCGGTGGACTTGTAGATGCCGCTGCCCTCGCCGCTGAAGACACCGTTCTCCCATGGCCCCTGGCGCGCCTCCCACAGCACCGCGTAGACGGTCTGCGCGTTGCTCGGATCCAACACCACGTCGACCCCGCCGGTGTCCTCATCGACATAGAGAATCTTCTCGAACGTCTGCGCGCCGTTGGTGGAGCGGAAGATGCCGCGCTCCTCGTTGGGGCCATAGGGATGACCGAGCACGGCGACGAAGAGCCGGTCGGGGTCGTCCGGGTCGATGACGATCTGCGGGATCTGCTGGCCATCGCGCAGGCCGAGATGGGTCCAGGTCTCGCCCGCATCGGTCGACTTGTAGATCCCGTCGCCCACCGAAAGATCGGGTCGTTGCAGGCCCTCGCCGGAGCCGACGTAGATGATGTTCGGATTCGAGGGCGCCACCGCGATGGCGCCGATCGAGCCGGTCGGCTGATCGTCGAAGATGGGCAACCAGGTGTGGCCGTAGTCGGTCGTCTTCCAGACGCCGCCGTTGACCACACCGATGTAGAAGACGTTGGGCTGGCTCGGGATACCGGCTGCAGCCTTGGTGCGTCCGCCGCGAAACGGCCCGATGCTACGCCAGCGCATCTCCTGGAAGAGACCGTCCGCATATCGTTGCGGGGTCGGCGACGCGATCGAGCTGGCCCCGGCAAGGGTGGCCATAAGGAGCGCGAGAATCAGCAGGCGATGCTTGTTCATGGTGCCTCCGGAAGGTCGTGCGAAATGGCGCGCCGTGATCCCTTGCGACGAGGGGAAGGGCAAGTAGAATTTCAGCGGCGTCAAATCGTTGCCGAATGGAGGATCCGATGCAACTCCTCGGAGCGCTGACACGTCAGCCGGAGCAGCATATCTTAGGAACATGGAATCAAGTGGCTCGCTTCGGCTCGTCATCCTTCTGCTACCCAGCCTCGTCTTCATCCCGACGGGGTGCATCGGTGCGGGCACCGGAGACGCTTCCGCCCTCGACCAATTCCCTCTGCATCTCGAAGAGCATCTGGAGTCGGCGGCTGTCGAGGCAGCCGACCCGCCCGACGATCCGCCGGCCGCGGTGGAATGGAGCTTCGATGTAGCGCAATCCGACTGGAAAGTCGTCGTGCCGGACAACTCCGATCAGCAGTCGGTTAGCCTTCACCGCTTGGACGATGCGCTGCGGATCAACCTACCGCCGGAGAGCCGGACACGACAGCCGATGGGTAGAGAGGTGCTTGAAGGTAGCATCTACGTCGACCTGCCCGACTGGCGTCGGGAAGATTGGGCGTACGTCGCGGTCCGGGCACGGGCCTCCGCGACTGTCGAGGAACTGGCGCTCATGTTCAATCTGGGCGGCGACAAGACGCCGTTCGAGCTCGGCGGTCAGCACGTCTACCTCGTCGACGACGAATCCGTCCAGACTTACGTGTTGCGGGTTGATTGGGCTCCCGATTGGAAGGGTGTGTGGAACGCCGATTCATGGCGGCAGCTGGGCTTACAGTTCACCGCGGCCGAACCGGACCTCGCCTGGATCGACATCCTTTCGGTTACGGTGGTGCCCAAGGGGGCGGAGTACGCTAACGCCTCGACGGGTGTTCGTACCGAGGTGCGTCGTGGAGGCGAGTACCGGCGGACGCTATGGGCCCGCGCCCCGGCGCGTATCGCGTACACGCTTACGGTGCCCGAGGACGGGCGGCTCGACTTCGCCATGGGCGTCTTGCGCCCAGAGCCGACGGTGACCTTCCGCGTCCAGGCGCGAACACTTGGGATTGCCGAACCGTCGGCGGAGCCGCTCTTCGAAGAAGCGTGGAGCAACGCCGGCGAATGGGGACAGCGCAGCATCGACGTCGGCGGCCTGGCCGGCCAGACGGTGACCTTGACACTCGTCGCCGATTCAGCTAGCTCCGGCAACGTTGCGTTCTGGGCAGCACCCACCCTGAGCCGATGGCGGCGGGGGGCGGAGAGTGGCTCACCGCCCACGGAGACCGCCGGCTCGTCAGAATCGGGGCGGCCGAACATCATCTTTTACGTCATCGACGGCGGCGCCGCCGATCAGATGAGCGTCTACGGATACAACCGCCGCACTACGCCGAACCTCGAGCGTATCGGCGCCGCCGGTGCGGTGTTCGAGTACGCCTACAGCAACTCGAGCTGGTCGAAGACCTCCACCCCCTCCTTCATGACCTCACTTCAACATAGCGTCCTGGGTGGCTACGCGAGCGATAACGATGCGTTGCCCGACCAGGCTGTCACCATGGCCCAACACCTGCACGGTGCCGGTTATCAAACGGCCGTGCTCACCACCAACCCATACGCCGGTGTGATGAGCAGCCTCGACCGCGGTGTCGACGTGCTGCGCGAGGCCGGGGTTGATCTTAACGTCACATCTTCGACCGTTCTGCACGAGGATTTCTGGAACTGGCGGGACGCCTACCCGAGCCAGCCCTACTGGGTCCACTTCCAAACGACCGACGTACACTGGCCGCGGCGACCTCTTGCCCCGACGGCGGGCCTGTTCGTTTCTGCCGAGCGGCGGGCTCTCCACGAGGAGCAAGAGCGGGCCATCGGTGACTCCTTTCCGGGGAACGCCTCGCCCCAACGTTTCGCCGAATTGGGGATCGATCGGGCCGCCTTCATCGGCACGCTGCGGGATCTGTACGACGAGACGCTCGCCTACCAAGATCGGCAGCTGGGCAGATTAGTCGAACGCCTCAAGGCAGCGGGCGAATGGGAGAATACGCTCTTGATTATCGCTGCCGACCACGGTACCGGCACCGTGTTCGACGCGCCGAAAGGTAGCGGCCGTTCGATCTTCTCGCATGCCTACAGGGTGCCGCTGATCTTCGTGTGGCCCGCCCGCATTGCCGCCGGCCAGCGCTTCAGCGAACCCGTATCAATGATCGATGTCTTGCCCACCGTTCTCGAACTGGCCGGGTTGCCGCCCGCAGAGACCGCTCAGGGACGGTCGCTTGCACCGCTGCTCCTGGGTGACGAGGGTTTCGAGCCACGCCCGGTAATACTCGACGAGTTCTACATCGATGCCGATACAGGAGCTCTCACCGGATACCTTGCCTTCGTCGAAGGCCGCTGGCTGGCATGGCTCGACATCCCGGGCCCCGACGGCCCTGACGCACCGCCTCGCCTGCGACTCTTCGATCGCTGGCGAATGCCGTTGCGGGGCGATCCGGTCAACGACGAGTTTCCGGAGATCGCGGCTGAATACGCCCGCCGCATGGAGGAGCAATGGAAGGCGCACCGCGCGCTGGCCGCCCGCTTCAGCCGTTCGGGCGCCGCCCAACTTACCTCGGAGCAACTGCGAACGCTACGAGCCCTCGGGTATGTGAGGTAGCGGGGCGCAGGAACGTCGGCTTGCCCGGTCGACACTACGCCCGTCTGGTTTAGGAATCCGCTGCTCTGCCCCCTGAGCTACGGGCGCGCCTGGAAAACGAAGTCACCATGCCAGCCTCTCGGTGCCGGCAATCTGGTCGAAATGCTCGTCGCGGCTGACAATCGGCTGGTCGTGCTGCCGGGCAAGGGCCGCGATCCAAACGTCGTTTTCCGGGATCGGACGACCTCTCTCGCGAAGTTCGTTCCTAACGGCAGCGTAATGCACCGTTGTTGCTTCATCGACGCGAAGTACGAGTGACTCGCGAATGAGGATCTCGAGAAAAGTCCGTAGCTTCTGCCCATGTTGAGACCGGTGCAGTCCGTAGCGATACTCACCAATGACGATAACCGGAAGATGATGGCGGTCCGCTGACTCGAGTATTCGGGCCAGCGACGCGTCTCCGCTCAACAGTGCCGAGACGGCGTTCGTGTCGAGGATCACTTCCAATCGTCCGGGTCGATTCGCTCGAATTCGCCCGCCACGACAGCGTCGATTTGCTCGACCACCGCCAGATCCGCCACTCCGAAGACACTTCTCCAGCCGGTCGGTACGTCGCTGTGTGAGCCCTCAATTCCGCCGAGGTAATCGCGCAGCGCCGCGCCAAAGAAATCCTTCAAGCTTTCGCCTCGCAGCGCGGCCGCGGCCTTGCTCCTGCGGAATAGCTCATCATCGAGCTCGATCGTTGTTTTCATGTGCCCCATAATCCCATATTTATGGGCACGGCGTCAAAGTCAAAGAAACAGTACAGGCGAGCGTACACCCGGACTCCCGGTGTGCTCTGGAATCGAAGATGCTCGATGACTCGTCGGCATACTCCGGCTGCGCCTGTCCTGCGGCGAGCGCCGGCAGCGACAGCGCGCCCAGACTGAGTAGGAACCCGGCAACCAGGGAGCTTCGTCGCCGGCAACGCGGCGTGTGCTCTGCCGGCAGGTTGTCTCGTGGCATGCGTGGGATCTGGCGAATCATGCATAGATGGGATGGCGTAGGCTGAGTGTTGCGCACCCTGCGGGCCGTGGTGGAAGTGTGATGGTCTGGTTCTGGCAAGTGGGAGTTACGGGTGAGGGTAAGGAGATGAAAGCAACCGTTTGCCAGCTCGATAATCGTCCCGACGCGTTCCAACGCGGCTGGAGGGCGCTGGCCGCGCATGTCCGTCAACACGGGTCCGATTTCGTCCTGCTACCGGAGATGCCGTTCTTCAGATGGCTCCCGGCAGATCCAACCCCGAGCGGCCGGCAGTGGTTGGAGTCCGTTGCGGCCCACGAATCCATGCTCGCGCGGATGAGCGAGCTGGGTGCGCCCGCAGCGATGACCACGCGCCCCGTGCAATCTGGATCTCGCCGGCTGAACCGGGCGGTGCTGTGGACCTCCGAGAATGGCTGTGTCGGCGTCCATGACAAATGGCACCTGCCGGACGAGGAAGGTTTCTGGGAGGCCACCTGGTATGACCGCGGCGATCCGGACTTCGCGCTGGCGCATTTTGGCGACGTACGCATCGGCGTGCAGATCTGCACCGAGATGTGGTTTTTCGAACATGCGCGCTCGTACGCCAGGCGCAACGCACACATCCTGTGCGTGCCGCGCGCAACACCGCACGGCACCACCGCCAAGTGGCTTGCGGGCGGCCAGGCGGCGGCCGTGGTCTCAGGCGCCTACTGCCTGTCGTCGAACCTCCACACCCCGCAAGGCGCCGGGGGCGGGCTGTCCTGGATCATCGATCCCGACGGCACCATCCTGGCCATCACCACCCCGGCCGCACCGTTCGCCACCGTCACAGTGGACCTGGAGCTGGCGCGGCGCGCCAAGTCGACCTACCCACGCTACTGTCCGGACTGAGCAGGCGACGGTTCGACCGTCGAATGGACAGAAAACTGCCGCACCGGCCGGTCCCATCAAAGTGGACGGCGGGAGAGTCGTTGACGAACGAGCTCTTCGTCCGCTTCGTGGCCTTGGCGACGGCCTCCAGCCGCGAAGCGAGGTCGTCCGGGATACGAACGAATTGCGTCGCCACCTCGACTCCTCCGATCAGGTCCGCAGATAGGAGGCCCCGTTTGCATCGATGATGCAGCCGGTGAGGAACCCTATGCCCTCGGAAGCCAGGAACAGCACCGCGCGCGCGATCTCCTCGGGCTCCGCGACGCGGTTGAGCGGGCTTTGGGCTCGAACCTCCGCCCCCGACTCACCCTCCAGGTGTGGGGCTGCCATGTCGGTTTGGACCCAGCCCGGTGCGACCACCCCGACAAACACGCCTCGTGGCGCCAGCGCCTTGGCAAGCGACTGACTCAGGGCGTTGAGTCCCGCCTTGCTGGCGCCGTAGGCAGGAGCATCGGGCTCGCCGCGGAACGCTCCGCGGGAGGAGATATTCACGATGCGCCCACCCCCGTGCGCGGCCATGTGACGCCCGGCAAAGTACATCAGGTTGGCAGGGCCGACCAGATTGGTGGCCAACGTCGCCGACCACGCACGGCGCCAACTGTCGAAGTCGACATCGAGTACCCGATGCTCCTCGAAGACGCCGGCGTTGTTGACCAGCACGTCCAGCCCGCCCAGCCGGTCGATCACGCCCGCCACCAG
>JACZXM010000129.1 GCA_022571615.1 Acidobacteriota bacterium
GACGGGCCAGTCCTGGCCTCATCGAACAGCTTCGAGTCGACTACTACGGCTCGCCGACGCCCCTGAACCAGCTCGCTGGGCTCTCTGCCCCGGAGCCGCAACTGCTGGTGCTGCAGCCATACGACAAGGGCGCGATCGGGGCGATCGAAAAGGCCATCCTGCAATCCAACCTGGGTCTGAATCCGAACAACGACGGTTCGGTGATGCGGATTCCGATTCCCTCGCTGACCGAGGAGCGGCGGTTAGAGCTCGCCAAGGTCGTGGCGGAATACGGCGAGGACGGCAAGACCGCCGTGCGCCAGGTACGGCGCGATGCCAACGAGCGATTCAAGAAGCTGGAGCACGACAAGGACATCTCGCAGGACGAGGAGCGGAACGCCCACGGCCAGGTTCAGACACTGACCGACCGGTTCTGCACCGAGATCGACCAGGTCGTCGACAAGAAGCGTCAGGAGTTGCTCACCATCTAACAGACCGTGGTGGAAGTGTGGTGGCCCGAGGGGTACCGCCGCCAAGGGCGCGTCTGCGGCGTTGCCGCTGCTTGACGATGCACCACGGCAACGCCGCGGAGGCCCCCCTGACCTCAACCGTGTACCAACGGCTCCTTGCGTTGTTCCCGGCCCTGGTGGCGGCGCTCGGCATCGCGAGCGCGGTCGCCCACGCAAGTCTGGCGGTGGGGATCGGCGCCGCGGGTGCTGTGACGACCGCCTCGGCACTGGCGCACCGGCTCGAGTTCTGGTTGGCTGCATTGGCCGCATTGTCGGCGCTGCTGGTGTTGCCGTGGGTGATCGCTAGCCTCGATTCGAAGCTCCGCGCCTGCTGCTTCGGGGCCCGTTCCGCCGCTTGCAGGCCTCTGTTGTACGGCCTGTCGGTGCCGCTGCTGGCAACGCCGCTCGAGCCCTTCTTCTTTCGATGCCCGGCCCCCGCGCTCCTGTTGCTCGGCGGTGGCCTGGGGCTGCTAGCGAGTGCCTGGCGCCTGCGTGCCTTGCGTGCCTCGGATGATGCGCCGCGCGATCGCGCCCTTGTGGTGGCGGTGGCTGTCATGGCGATCGGATCAGTCCTGGTGTCGGGTTGGCCGGCACCCCAGGGTGACGAGCCCCACTACCTGATCGTGGCGCACTCGCTGTGGGAGGACGGTGATATCGACCTGGCAGACGACTATGGTGATCGGGTCTACGGTGCCTACCATCCGGGACCGCTGTCGCCGCACTACAAGCCTGGCCTCGAGGAGGGATCGCGGTATTCGATGCACGGCGTCGGGTACCCGCTCCTGTTGCTGCCGGCGTACTTCCTGGGGAGGTTGATCTCGCCGACCGCTCCGGTTGCGGTGGCCCGGGCGTTACAGATGCTTCTGTACGCGCTCTTCGCGTTCTCGCTCTACCGGTTGATCGAGCTGCTTGCAAACCGGCAGGCGGCATTGCTCGGGACGGTCACCGCAGTTGGGCTGGCACCGTTGGTGCTGGCGCCGCTGCACTTGTTTCCCGAGACTGCAGCGATGACGCTCATGTGCGCCTCCGTGTGGCTGATGTTGCGCCCGGACAGCGGCCTACCAGGCGCGGATTGGCTTGCCGGGCTGCTGTTGGCACTGTTGCCGTGGCTCGGTGTGAAGTACATCCCGCTGGTGGGCTGCGCTGCGGTGTTGGGCCCGTGGGCGGCAAACCGGGCTGGCTGGGCACGGCGGATGGCAACCGGACTGTCGATTGTCCTGGTGTCGCTGGCAGCGCACGCCTTGTTCACCTGGATGCTGTACGGTTCGCTGAGCCCCTCGGCGGTGTATCTGGGCAGCGATCCGAGCTTTGGCCGGCAACCGGGATTCGGCGATCGCTGGACCGAGTATCTGGCCGACTGGCCCAACGCCGGGCGCACCCTGATCGGGTATTTCATGGACCAAAAGGAGGGTCTGCTCGCAGTTGGCCCCCATTACCTGCTGGCCGCCGCGGGTCTACCGTTCCTGTTGCGCCGCCACCGCCGGGTGATGGTGCTGCTGAGCGCCATGGCAGCCGCCTATTTGCTTCCCTACGCCCTGTCGCAGCAGGCCGGCGGGCACAGCCCGCCGGCGCGGCCAGCGATGGCCGTCGCCTGGATGCTGGCGATCCCGCTGGGAGTTGGCCTGGTGGTTCTGCGCCGCCGCTTCGGGGCCGCCGTGCGCGGAAGCTTGCTGCTGCTGGCGACGGTGCTGGTGGTGCTGTTCGTACGCGATCCCTCGTTGCTGCCGCACGATTATGGGATCGGAAGCTCCTGGCTTCTGCGATCGCTGTCGCCAGCGGGCGCCGAGCTGTGGCGGTGGTTCCCCCTGTGGATCAACATCGCCGAGCCGCACTGGGCCGTCGCTGCGGCGTGGTTAGTCGTCACTTTGTCGTTGGGATGGTGGTTGTTTCGCGCTGGAGACAACGTGGCTCTGACGGAGCGGGCGGCGCCTTCGCTGGCCGCTTGGGGGGCGGCGGCCTGCTGTGTCGTTCTTGCGGCCGCCGTCGGGCTGGCACAGGCACGGGTCGTCCTGTCGGATCGCCACGTGGGGGTGCAGATCGCACCCGGGATCACCGCCTGGGTACAGGAGGCGGTGCCGGCATCGGCGTGGGTCGAGCCGGGCGGTGTGTGGATCGCACCGAGACGCCGCGTGGAGGTGACATTGACGTCATCGTCGGTGCTGGCGGCGCAACGTGGCTGGTTGCGCACGCTGGTCGCTGGGCCCGTTCGGCTGGAGTTCGAGAGCCAGGTATGGACCGGAACGGTGGCACCGCAGGATCCGATCTCGTTTCGGTGGGTGCCCGGGCAGGGCACGAGCTGGCGAGGTGTCGACGCCTATCGATTCCGTCTGTGGGTGCGCCAGGGTGCCGCCCCTGCGGATCTGGAGGGCGGCGCAGATCGGAGGGTGCTTGGCGTGCATGTGCGGCTGGAGGAGGCCGAGGGTGGATAGCGCGGCAAGCGAGTCGACGCGCTTGCGGGTGCGCGATCTGAGCCCGATGATCCTGGCTGCCGGGCGTGCCATGCGTCTGCGGCCGCTGACCCAGCGGCGTGCCAAGGCCGTGGTGCCGTTCCTGAACCGGCCGCTGCTGGACTACACGCTGGACTGGCTGCGCCGGCACGGGTTCGCGGAGGTAACGATCAACCTGCACCACGCGGGCGCTTCGATCGTGAGCCGGTACCGCCAGAGGGCTTTTCAGATGCAGGTGCGATACAGTCGCGAGCCGGTGCTATTAGGAACGGCCGGTGGGCCGCGCGCCGCGCTGGGGTCGCTTGGGTCGCATGTGCTGCTGCTCAACGGCGATGTGGTCACCACGTTGACCCTCGGCGGCCTGGTGGCGCACCATGGCGCCTCAGAGGCCCTGGCCACTCTGGCGCTTACCCGAGGCCCGGCGGGATCGGGCTATCCGCAATGCCTGGCCGCCGCCGACGGTCGCCTGCTCGCCTTTCCCGGCGACGATCCGCCGGAGCCCGCTCCCGTTAGTGGGGCATTCACCGGCGTACACATCGTCGAACGGGCGGTGTTGGAAAACGTCCCGGAGCGGGCTGTTTGCGGCATCGTCGATCCGGTCTATCGCGAGCTGCTGGCTGCCGGATTGCCCGTCCACGCGGTCGGCCTGCCCGGGACCTGGTACGAGATGGGCGATCCGGGGCGTTACATCGACCACCAGCTTGCGTCTCTGCTTCGCGGCGATCTGCCGCTGGCGCTGGTCGGCTCCCGCCGTTTCGTCGCCTCGGGCTATCTGGGCACGCACACGCACCTGGAGAACGTACGGCTGGTCGCCCCGTTCCTCCTCGGATCCGGTGTGCGCGTCAAGCACGGCTCGTATCTGGAGGGGGTGGTGGCCGGGGTGCGTACTCGATTTGAGTCCGGGAGCCGGCTACAGCAGGTGGTGACCTGGGAGGGGGCTTGTATCGGCCCCGGGTGCGATCTGCGGCGAGTGATCGTGATGGACCACGTGCGGGTGCCAGCGCGCACTCAGGCTGAGGGTGTGGTCTTCACGCCGGGTGGCCCGATCCGGTTCGAGATCGGAGAATCGGCCGGCTCGGAAGCGGCGCAGGCAGGCTGATCGTGACGCCCGGTACCGCCTCAGAGGCGACCCTGCGCGGGCTGCGCGACCAGGGCGCACTGGAGGCGATTCCGGTCTCCGCCCGGGGCGCGGTGCGGATCACCGGCCATGCTTCCAATCGCCGGTTCTTCCGCCTCCTGCTCGGGGCCGGATCTGGTTCCGCGATCCTTGCGGTGTATCCGCCGGATCAGGGCGAGGCCCTCGAGCGGCAGATTCGATGCACTCGCTGGCTCCAGGCGGCGGGCGTGCGGGTGCCCCGGGTGTTGGTGCAAGGCCCGCGCTCGGTCCTGCTTGAGGATGGAGGAGATGATCTGCTGTCTAACTTTGGTGGTCACAGCGGGTCTCGGTTGCGCTACTACCGCCAGGCGCTCGAGGCGATGGTCCAGATGCAGCGGCACGCGGAGCATGCCCCGTTGCCGAACCCCGAATGGGCTCTGGACGCGGAGCGCCTGCGGGCGGAGCTCGCCTTTGCCGAAAGGCATGCGATTGCCGGGTGGCTGGGCGTCGGCTCCGGGAGCACGGCGCGTGGACGTGCTTTCGATCGTCTGGTAGAGGCCATCGCCCGCTTGCCTATGGCGGTCTGCCACCGCGACTTTCACGCCCGCAATCTCCTGGTGTTCAACGAGCGCATCGTGGTGCTCGACTTTCAGGATCTGATGGCGGGGCCTTTTCTCTACGATCTGGCGTCGCTGTTGTGGGACAACTATTGCGATCCGGGCTATCCGTTAGTGTCCGAGGTGCTGTCACGATTCTGGCACCGGCGGGCCTGGTCGCTGACCGTCGACGCGGCGGCGGCCATCCCGACCCTGCCGCCTGGCCTTCCGCCGGCGGCCCGCCAAGCGTTCTGCCTGGTCGGGCTGCAGCGCTCCATCAAGGCGCTCGGAACGTTCGGCTATCAGGTATCCGTGGCCGGCAACGCAGGATACGCGCGATACGTCCCGCGCACCTGGCGGCACGTGCAGACCGCGGCGAACGCTCTGGGCTGGGAAGATCTCCTGGCCGCCATGCCCGATTTCGATCAAGCCTGCATTTCTCAACGGGGTGCGTGACTTGACGTCGGTGCAAAGGTAACTTTGCGGCAGCGGCGGCACAGGCCAGCCCCCGCCGCTGCCCGACCATCCAAGACGGAGTCCCAACGTTGCCTCCCACCGTGTACATCGAGAATCTGAGCGAGCACGTAGACACCGAGGTCACGCTGCGCGGCTGGCTGTACAACAAGCGCGAGAGCGGCAAGATCGCGTTCCTGCAAGTGCGCGACGGTACCGGCACGGTACAGGCGGTGGTCGTTCGCAGTCAGGTCGCCGAAGGTGTTTGGCAGCAGGCGGCGGAGACCTCCCAGGAGACGTCGCTGCGCCTTACGGGCTCGGTGCGCGCGGACGAGCGCGCGCCCGGCGGATGCGAGATCCAGGTCTCGGCCCTCCAGGTGCTGCAGGCCGCGGCCGGCTACCCGATCACGCCCAAGGAGCACGGCGTCGACTTCCTGATGGACCGGCGCCACCTGTGGCTGCGCTCCGCGCAACAGCACGCCGTCCTCCGGGTCCGTAGCAAGGTGGTGCAAATCTGCCGCAACTATTTTCACGATCGCGGCTTCACTCTCGTGGACTCGCCGATCCTGACGGCGCTATCGGTGGAGGGCACCAGCACCCTGTTCGAGACAGACTACTTCGGTCGCTCTGCCTATCTCACCCAGAGCGGGCAGCTGTACCAGGAGGCCGGGGCGATGGCCTTGGGCAAGGTCTTTTGTTTCGGTCCCACCTTCCGGGCCGAGAAATCCAAGACTCGCCGGCACCTGACAGAATTCTGGATGCTCGAGCCGGAGATCGCCTTCGCCAGCATCGACGACGTGATGGACCTGATCGAGGATTTCATCTCGAGCGTGGTACGAGGTGCGCTGGATCGGTGCGCCCCGGAGCTCGCCGAACTGGAGCGCGACACGGCGCGGCTCCAGCAGGTCGTGCCGCCGTTTCCTCGCATCCACTACGATGATGCGGTCCGGTTGCTGCAAGAGGCCGGCGAGGACTTCGAGTGGGGCAACGATTTCGGCGCTCGCGACGAGACCATCATCTCCGAGCAATACGACCGTCCGGTCTTTATCAACCGCTTCCCGGCCCGGATCAAGCCCTTCTACATGCAGCCGGATGCGGAGCGCGACGATCTAGTCCTGGGCTGTGACTTGCTGGCCCCGGAGGGCTACGGAGAGATCGTCGGCGGAGGCGAGCGCATCCACGATCTCGAGCTGCTCGAATCCAGGCTCAGAGATCACGGATTGCCGCTGGAGCCGTATCAATGGTACCTGGACCTGCGGCGCTACGGCAGTGTGCCGCACTCGGGATTCGGCATGGGGTTGGAGCGCGTGGTGGCATGGATTACGGGTCGGCGGCACATTCGCGAGTGCATACCGTTCCCACGCATGATCGGCCGCCTCGAGCCGTGACCCGGAACCACCTGAGCTTGGCGCGGATCGTCGCCAGTTGCCTCGGGCTCGGGTTTCTGCGTCCGGCCCCGGGCACCATCGGCAGTGCCTTCGGCCTGGCCGTGTTCCTGTTGCTGCTCGCCCCGATGCCACTGTGGGGGCAGGTTGCGGCCACCGCGGTGGCGACTGCGGTCGGCATCGCCGCTGCGACCGCGAGCGAGCGGCAGCTGGGACGCGAGGATCCATCGGAGGTGGTCATCGACGAGTTCGCCGGCGTCTGGATCGCGCTCTGGACCACCACGAGCTGGCAGGTCGGGCTGCTGGCCTTCGCGTTGTTTCGACTGTTCGACATCACCAAGCCGTTTCCAGCCCGTCGAGCCGAGGCCCTACCGGAGGGCTGGGGCATCATGGCCGATGATCTGGTGGCGGGGTTGTACGCGCTGATCGCCACCCGCCTGATCGTCCTCTGGTGGGTGCCATGAGCCCTTCGCGGGCTGCTAGTGTGAGCGAGTTGCTCAAGCGGTTGCGCGCCGCGGGGCAACGACTGGCGGTGGCCGAGTCCTGCACCGGCGGCGACGTGCTCTCCCTGCTCACCGCGCCGGCTGGCGCGTCGGACTGCGTCTGGGGCGGCGCCGTGGTCTACACGGCGGATGCGAAGGCCTCGCTGGCGGGGTTGGCGAGGGGGTGGGTCTTGAAGCAAGGGGTCGTTTCCGCCGCTGTGACCGAGGCGCTGGCGTTGGGGATCCGGGAGCGGTCAGGAGTGGAGCTTGGCGCCGCGGTCACCGGCTGGGCGGGGCCGACGAGCAAGGGGCCGGATCCGGTCGGGACGGTGTACCTTGCGGTTGCCGGGCCGTATGGTTGTTGCTGTCGGCGCAAACAGCTGCACGGCGACCGAGCCGCAGTGAGAGCCGCCGCCGCGGGCGCGTTGTTGGAGCTGTTACTAGAGCGTGCGGGCGAAACCGTGGCGGGCGACGGGGAAGAGTAGGCTAGGAGGACGTGATGGAAGTGTGGTGGGTCTGGCAAGTGGGAGTTAGCAGCCCGTGGCAGGAGTGGCGTGGGCCGCGCGCCGGGGAAATGCGGGCTCAGGCAAGGCGGGCCGAGGAAGCCGATGCAGGGACATCGGAGAGGAGGCCCAACGCAGCATCAG
>JACZXM010000130.1 GCA_022571615.1 Acidobacteriota bacterium
GCACGGCCTGTACTCCAGGGACGTGCGTGCCGGGCTGATGGACGCGATCGAGAGGGCGCGTTCTGACCCCAGGCTCGACCACAGCTCCGGTACTCCACGAGTACATCGAAGAAGGCTTCCCGCGGGACGAAGACGGGGAGGTCATCTGGTGAAAGTCAGGCAGCCCGGCGTCAAGCGCCTCCCAGGCGGCGGCTTCTGCTACGAGATCACCACTCAGTACGATCCCGAAACCGGCAAGGGCCGACTCGTCACCCCCGACTCGGGCTCCCTCCGTATCACTCCCTTCGGTCCCGGCCACCACCAGGACGATGAGCACGACGCCCCGAACGAATGACACGACCGCTCCGGATCAACACGACCGCCCAGCGCTACCGAGCCCGCATCCTCGGCTCCTACCTGCAGAAGCTCGTCGCGGCCGCGGTCAAGAAAACCGGCACCTCACAGAACGAGCTGGCCCGGAGCGCCGGCATCAAGAAATGGGACCTGAGCAAGTACATCAACGGCGTCGCCCATCCCGATCCAGGCAACCGCGGGAGGCTCGTGGAGCACTTCGGCGCCGATGAACAACGGCTGCTGAATAGCGAGCTCGCCGATAAGATCCTCCTGCTGATCGAGAGCCAGGGCCGCACCGTGGAGGATGGCGAGAAGGCGATACAGTTGATTAGGCGTCAACTGAAGTGACGGCGGCACGGTCGCTGAGGCGCGGCTGTGATCTAGCTGGCCTCGCTCGCTGGTGTAGCAGGCTTTCTCAGCCGTGCGCCGATAAACCCCCCGAGACACGCGGCTACAAGGCCGGAAGCGAGGAAGGGCAAGTCGTCCCTAAAGAAGGATCCGAATTGTCCAGAGGAAATCAGGCCGATCGTGACGAGTACCAAACCGGGGGCAACTACCCACAACCCCCATCTCCAGGCACCACCCGGCCAGAGGGTGCCGATGAATAGCCCCGCAGCACCGAAAATGGCTGTTGAAATGAGGATCGCTGTGGCGAAAGACGGCGACTCCAATGGCAGGTTGGCTGGCGCGAACGCCGCGAGGAGACCGAGGAAGACGGCGATCGCGTAGGCGAAGCGTGGCTGGCGGCTCATTGGGACCTCCTCTGAGATGGTGATCGTCGCCTAACTTGTATTCGGTTGCAAAACCGTTGGCGCTGATGCGGCGAGCGAGTCGGCCGCTACTGCTCCCGCTTGCCTGGTCGCTTTGAAAGCGGCCCGCGGATGCAGTGCGCTGACCCGATGACTCTGGCCCGGCCGTAGATTCTCGTCTATCAGAAAGACACAGACTATGGGATAGACACCCCACGTGTCAACCGTCGTGGCCGTTGGTGCATGGCTCGCTCGCCATCGACGCCCGTGTAGGGTGTCACGGAGACGAACCCGGGCATGGCGACGTGGGGCTGCACACGTTCCGCCACGACTTCATTTCGTCGCTGGCGAACGACCCGAAGGTTGCGCTCTCAGCGCTCCAGCTCATCGTGGGGCACGTGCGCCTGGAGACCACGGCGGTGTACGTCCACAAGGACCCCGAAGCGATGCGAGTGGCCATGCTCAGGCGGGCCGAAAGTGTATCGTAACCGGTCACTTTGGTAACAAACTGGTAACACACGTCAGAAAGGCTATACGGGGCATATAGGACCGGATTATCTCCTATAATCCCTTCATCATGATCAAGGTGCTGGATACCGCCCGGATGCAGGCGTGCGATCGGGCCGCGATCGAGAAATACCGCATCCCGGGAGTCGTCCTGATGGAGAACGCCGGGCTGCAGGTGCTCGACGCGATCGTGGAGCATTTCAAGGAGCAACTGCCGCTGTCCGCGGCGGTGCTGTGCGGCAAGGGCAACAATGGCGGCGACGGGTTCGTCGTTGCGCGCCATCTGCACAATCTCGGTCACGAGGTGGTGGTGTACCTGTTCGGCGACGCCGACGCCCTGGTCGGGGACGCGGCGAGAAACCATCAGATGGCCGCCGCGATTGGCGTGCCGATCGTCGCCGTGACCGAGGCGCAGGCCTGGACGGATCTGGCGGCGGGCCTGTCGCGTTTTGACTGCGTCGTGGATGCGATGCTCGGAACCGGGCTCCAGAGCGCAGCGCGGGGCGTGATCGCCGACGCCATTGGGGCGGTCAACGCATCGGGCGTACCGGTGGTGGCGGTGGATCTGCCGAGCGGTCTGGCTGCGGATACCGGAGCGCTGGTGGGCGACGCGATTGTTGCCGATCTGACGGTGACCTTCGCGGCGCCCAAGTGCTGCCATCTGCTGGCGCCCGCCTCGGAGCGCTGTGGCGACCTGACGGTGGGCGATATCAGCATCCCGGCGGCGGTGATGGAGGCGGTCGAGCCGGCCCTGTGGCTGCTGGAGCCGGAGGATTGCGTCGCGCTGCTGGAGCCGCGGCAGCCGGATGCTCACAAGGGCAGCTACGGTCGGGTGCTGGTGCTGGCCGGCTCTCCCGGCACCGCTGGGGCCGCGGTGCTTGCTGCACAAGGGGCGCTGCGCGGCGGCGCCGGCCTGGTGCACGTTGCCTGTCCCGAGAGCGTGTATTCGCTGATCGGTGCGCAGCTCACCGAGGCGTTGGTGCATTCCGTGCCTGCCGATGCCGCCGGTGGGGTGGGGACGGCCGCGAGCGGGGCAATCGAACGCCTGCTGCAGATGACCGACGTGATGGCGCTCGGTCCCGGCCTTGGCACCTCGGAAGAGACGGTGGCGTTGGTGCGCGAGCTCGCGGCGCGGGCCGAGTGCCCGGCGGTGATCGATGCCGACGGGCTCAACGCGCTCGTAGGAGAGCTGCAGAGCCTCAACGGCGCGCCGGGGGCGAGAATCCTGACCCCGCACCCAGGGGAAGCGGCGCGCCTGCTGGGGCGCTCCTCGGAGTCGATCCAAGCCGACCGACCGGCCGCGGTGCGGGAGCTGAGCGAGCGCACCGGTGCGGTCGTGGTGCTCAAGGGCCATCGGACGCTGACCTGCCCCCCTGGCGGAGTGCCGATCATCAATCCGACCGGCAATCCGGGGATGGCGACCGGCGGTACGGGCGATGTGCTGACCGGTCTGATCGCGGCGCTGCTGGCACAGGGGCTCGAGCCGCTGGTGGCGGCGTGGTCGGGGGTGTATCTGCACTCTCTAGCCGGCGACGAGGCGGCGGCGCAGGTCGGAGAGATCTCGCTCCTGGCGGGCGACGTCATCGAGGCGCTCCCAGCCGCATTCGCGCAGGCCCTGCACGGGGAGGCGGCGTGAGCCTGACGCGCGACGTTCTGTCGCACAGTGCGGACGAGACGGTGAGCATCGGTCAGTCGGTCGGCCAGCGGCTCAGCGGTGGCGAGGTGGTGCTGCTGTTCGGCCCGCTCGGTGCTGGGAAGACGCAGTTCGTACGCGGCCTGTCAGCGGGCCTGGGGTTGGACCCTGCCGCGATTCGGAGTCCCTCATACGCGCTGATCAACGAGCACGAGGGCCGGATCAACCTGTATCACGTCGATCTGTATCGGCTCGCTGCCGCCGACCTTGCCGATCTCGGGCTCGAGGATCTGTACGGGCGAAAGGCGGTGGTGGCCATCGAGTGGGCGGAGCGCCTCGAGGAGGCCGGTTGGGACCTCGGGCGGTCGATCATCGTGGAAATCGACTACCACCCCGAGCAGCCCGAGACGCGCATCATCGCGATCGACGATGCGGTCCCGCCCAGCTAAGCCCGCATTTCTCAACGGGGTGCTCAGGCTAGAGATCCCAGCGCTGTCCGGTGCGGGTGACACCGAACCCGGCAGGCATCGAGCGGAGTTCAGGGGCCTCGGGGTCCCAAAGCGGGTTGGTGTGGTTGAGGTGGATGAACCAGATCTGCGGGCGCTTGTGCATCGAGCCGAGCCGCTCGATGGTCTCTGACACCGGCGGGTGGGGGATGTCCGCCTGGACGCGATGGCCGAGCTCCTGGTGCGACCAGAACGAGCCGTCGATGAGTGCCACGTCGGCTTGCACCAGCAGTTGCTCGAACGGAACCTGCCAGCCATCCCAGACGTCGGCGTCGGGCACGTACATCAGAGTGCGCTCTGGACCGTGGATCAGGTAGCCGAGCGTATCGCTGTACTCGGGCCGGTGAACGACCTGGAACGGAGTGACGGCAAGCGACGGCGTGAGCCCGATTCGGACGCCGGCGGCGGCGAGACGGAGATCGGCAAAGCCATTGCGGAAGAGTGCCTCCCACGGTGCATTGGCTCGCAGGAACTCACCCATCGCGGTGCTGGCCCAGACCGGTAGACCTCGCGGGGCGGCGACCTCCTTGCCGAGATGGACCAGGCCGCTGTAGTGGCCGATATGGGCGTGGGTGAGTAGCACCCCGTGCAGATGGCTCTGGAGCTGCACGGTGGCCCCTGCGACCTCCGGCAGCGGCACGCCGTCGGGTGCCAGCAGGTCGCCGACCTGGGGGCTGAAATCTGGCGTGGCGTCGATCAGGAATCGGTGCCCGGTGTCGTGGTCGACCAGACCCAGACAGGCGACCCGCGGCGGTTCCGCAGCGCCGGATCGCACGACGGCGCAATGGTCCTTGAAGCAGTTGATCTGCGGTACGCCGGCATCCTGCGCCGTCCCAAGAGCCACTACCTCGACTCTGGCCCGGGTCCTGCGCGGGCGCGCCAAGCGTCGTGCGGCCGCTCTGCTCCCCGGCGCCCTTGCCACGGCCCCCGCGCCGCCCGGCGCCGATCCGAGCGCGCCAGATGCCCATGCCAACGGCAGGGCGGCCAGCACGCGGCGGCGGTTCCAGGCCAAGGGCGCGTCCCTACTCGGCGCGGTAGTTGGGCGCTTCCTTGGTGATCTGCACGTCGTGCACGTGCGCCTCCTTGAGCCCAGCGGCGGTGATGCGGATGAACTCGGCGTTCTGTTGCATCTGTTCGATCGAGCTGCAACCGCAGTACCCCATTCCGGCGCGCAGGCCGCCGACGAGCTGGTGCAGCGTGCTGGCAACGGCGCCCTTGTACGGTACGCGGCCCTCGATGCCCTCCGGGACCAGCTTGGCCTCCTCGACCCCGGGCTGGAAGTAGCGGTCACTGCTGCCGGCCTTCATCGCCTCGACCGAGCCCATGCCCCGGTATTTCTTGAACGCCCGTCCCTGGTACAGCTCGATATCGCCCGGTGCCTCTTCGGTGCCGGCCAGCATCGAGCCCACCATGACGCAATCGGCTCCGGCGGCGATCGCCTTGGCGATGTCGCCGGAGTACTTGATGCCGCCGTCGGCGATCACCGGCACACCGGTGCCGGCGGCAGCACGAGCGCAGTCGTTGATGGCGGTGATCTGGGGTACCCCGGCGCCGGCCACGATGCGGGTGGTGCAGATGGCCGAGGGTCCCATCCCGACCTTCACCGCATCGGCACCCGCCGCGATCAGATCCTTGGTCGCCTGCGCGGTGGCGATGTTGCCAACGATGCAATCCGCGCCCGGATGGCGTTTCTTGACCTGGCGCAGGGTCTCCATCACGCCCTCGCTATGGCCGTGGGCGGTGTCGATCACCAGAATGTCGACGCCCGCCTCGAGGAGCACAGCGGCCCGCTCGATGGCGTCATCGCCGGCTCCGAGTGCCGCCCCGACCCGCAGGCGGCCGGACTCATCCTTGGATGCGTTCGGGTACTTGATCGTCTTCTGAATGTCCTTGACGGTGATCAGCCCCTTCAGGAAACCGTCCTCGTCGGTCACCAGGAGCTTTTCGATGCGGTGCTCGTGCAGCACCACGACGGCCTCCTCGAGCGTGGTGCCCGGTCGCACCGTGACCAGGTTGTCCTTGGTCATGAGCTCCTCGATCAGCTGCGAATGGTCCTTTTCGAATCGCACGTCGCGGTTGGTGAGGATGCCGACCACCTTCCCGTCGTCGTCGGTCACCGGTACGCCGGAGATACGGTACTTCTGCATCAGATCGAACGCCTCGCGAATCGGGCGCCCGGGACCGATGGTGATCGGGTCGACGATCATGCCGCTCTCTGAGCGCTTCACCTTGTCGACCTCGTCGGCCTGGGACTTGATCGACAGGTTACGGTGAATGATCCCGAGACCCCCGTTCTGCGCCATGGCGATCCCCATCGGTGCTTCGGTGACGGTATCCATGGCGGCAGAAAGAATCGGGATCGCCAGCCGGATGCCACGGGTGAGCGGGGTTGCGGTGTCGGCCTCCGAGGGCATGAAGCCCGAGCGGGCGGGCAACAGCTGCACGTCGTCGAAGGTCAGGGCCAGGCGGATCTCTTGGTGGTTCATCGGGGCTCGCTCGTTCGGGTGCTCCGGTGCGCGAGGAGCAGACCCATCACACCTGCACCACGGCCGGCTAGCGCTCCGGTCACTTGAAGCCGTGGCATTTCTTGTATTTCTTGCCGCTGCCACAGGGGCACGGCTCGTTTCTTCCAATCTTGGGCTTGGCCACCACGGTCGTGACCACCGGGGTCCTGTCGCGGGTCGCCGCTTCGGCGATCTGCTGGGTGCGCTCGGCGGCGGCACGGCGTCGAGCCAGCTGCGCCTCCTGTTGCTCGCGGGTCATCGGCTCCATCCGGAAGGCGTAGCGCACGATCTCCGATTGGGTGTGATCGGTCATCGCTTGGAACATGTCGAACGATTCGCGCTTGTACTCCACCAGGGGGTTGCGCTGGCCGTAGCCGCGCAGGCCGATGCCCTCCTTGAGCCGGTCGAGCGCGTACAGATGGTCCTTCCATCGCGCATCCACTACCTGCAGGCAGATCCATTTCTCGAACTCCGGCATCAGGTCACCGAGGCGCTCGCGCTTGGTGGCGTAGCGCGCCCGCACCGCAGCCTCGAGCCCGGCGCGGATGTCGTCGGGGGAATCGTTCTCGAAGTCCACCGGCAGGTCCGCCGGGTCGAAGCCGAAGAAGTCCACCAGATGCCCCTGCAGCTCCTTGACCGGCCAATCGAGCGGGTCCTTGTCGGCCGGGCAGTACTCTTGCACCAGCCATTCGATGATCTCGTCGACCGAGCGCGTGATGAACCTCTCGGCTGCCTCCTCATCGGCCAGGAACTCGCGCCGCATGGTGTAGATCGCCTGGCGTTGCTTTTCCATCACGTCGTCGTACTCGAGCAGGTGCTTGCGGATCTCGAAGTTGCGCCCCTCGACCTGCTTCTGGGCTCGGCTGATGGCCTTGGTGACCATGCGGTCCTCGATCGGCACGCCCTCGTCCATCCCGAGTCGTTTCATCAGACCCTGGAGC
Source organism: Acidobacteriota bacterium (assembly GCA_022571615.1). Lineage (GTDB taxonomy): Bacteria > Acidobacteriota > UBA890 > UBA890 > WLXD01 > JACZXM01. The sequence goes on from JACZXM010000130.1 coordinate 7,174, forward strand.
TTGTCCATGCCGAAGACCCGCAGCAGGTCGTCCTCGAGCGAAAGGAAGAACTGTGAGGAGCCCTGGTCACCCTGGCGCCCGGTGCGGCCGCGGAGCTGGTTGTCGATGCGGCGAGCTTCGTGGCGCTCGGTGCCCAGAACATGCAGCCCGCCGAGATCGGCGACCCCTTCACCGAGCACGATGTCGGTGCCGCGGCCGGCCATGTTGGTGGCGATCGTCACCGTGCCGTGTTGCCCCGCTTGGGCGACGATCTCGGCCTCGCGCTCGTGGTGCTTGGCGTTGAGCACGACGTGCTTAAGGCCCTTTTTCTTGA
>JACZXM010000131.1 GCA_022571615.1 Acidobacteriota bacterium
CGAAGATGTCGGCCTCCGCTTCGTTGGTGCGCACAAACGTGTTGAGCACCGGCGTGAGCGCGAAGAGGTAGACCGACAAGAGCGCCGTAAGCAGCGGCAGTCCCGCCACGTCGCCGATCCCGCCAACCTTCCAGGCCCCGCCCCAACGAGCCAGGGCACGGTCGAAGGACCAGCTCAGGAAGGCGAAGCCACCAAACAGCACAAGCGCGAAGAAGAGCAACCCCTCGTAGACGTGGTTGAGCACGTAATGCCCGAGCTCGTGTCCCATCACCGCCTGGATCTCTGCCGGCGAGGTGCGGTTGAGCAGGTTGTCGTTGAGGCTCACGCGCAGCGTACCGGCGATGCCGCTGACGTTGGCACTGACCCGAGTGCTCTGCCGCGACGCGTCGAACTGATAGACATTGTCGGCCGGTACGCCATTGGCCCGCGCCATCGCCAGAATCGGATCGCGCACCGCCGGATCATCGACAGGCTCGTAGGTGTTGAACAACGGCGCGATGAAGACCGGTGCAATCAGCAGTATCAGCAGCAGGAAGACGAACGATACCATCGCCCCCCACACCCACCAGCGGCGAGGTGAGCGCCTGAAGACGCCGTACAAGACCATCAACATCACCGTACCGAGCACCAGGGCAACCGCCAGCGCCTTCATTTGCTCGCCGAACCATGGGCCGAAGCTCTGCGTTGCCAGGCCGTAGTGATGCTCGCGGTAATACGCCTGGTACACCGTAAGCGGAAACCCGAGCGCGAAGGTAAGCACCAGGTACTGGAGCGCGTACAACGCTGTTTGCAGGGGGGCCTTCCGCGTGACCCGTTCCGCCAGGTCCCGCATGCCAGCCGACCAGCGGCACGATAGCAGCAGCCACGCCACACCGAGGCCGTAAAGGAAACCCCACAGCTGCAACCAGTAGCCGCCCTCGAAGTAGGCGTCGGATCTTTCTCTTTCCTCCGACGACAGCTGCGACAGGTAGGCGTCGGTAGCCGCCTCGACGTCGAAGGAGGCCACTTGCTGCGCCTGGGCGACCAATGGCGCAAACAGGATCAACACCAGTATCAGAGCCGAACCGTGCCGCATGATTCCCTCCTGGTTGGCTAGCTGACAGCATCGGGCTCAGCAGCCCTCTGCGCCGGACCGGAAACTGTGCTTTCATCGATCGTGTCACCGTCTGAGCGTGTTTCGTTGCCGAACGGGAGTCAACGTTACTCATGGCGTGGCCTCCCGACGCGGCTTCGCGGCCAGCAAATAGCCGGGATCGATCGTCGTGCTGCTCGCGTTGGCGTGCGTCCCCCTAGCCTTTAGCCTACCTTCACGCGGGCCCGGAACCCACCCCCTCGCGCAGCCGCTCCAGCCCGGCGTGGAAGAAATCGACCGCCGCCGCCTTGGCGTAGCTGACCCGCCCCGCCACCAAGCACGCCGGCATCGTCACCCGGCCGCTGATCTTCCTGATGGGAATCCCCTGATCGCGGCCGTCTTATGAACCTGGGGCGTGGCTCGCGGCGCGCCCTACTACATGCCTCATCTCAACATGTCGAAACTGATATAATACCGAGACTCGCAATGAACGGTGAACGGCCGCTCCGGTGGCTCGCGGGCGAGATCAAGACGCCGCCGTTCTCTACTGCAGGACGCATCGAGGCGGGCGTCTTGTTGAGAAAGTTACAGAGAGGCGAGCGGCTCTCGATGCCGCGGTCGCGACCCATCCGCGAGATCGGGCGCGACTGCCATGAGTTGCGCATCAAGGATGTGCAACAGAGTTGGAGGATCATCTACCGCCTGGACGTCGACGCGATTCTGATTCTCGAAGTCTTCCAGAAGAAGACGCGGAAGACACCGCATCGCATGATCCGGAACTGCCGGCGCCGTCTCCGGGAGTACGACGATGGATAGAGCCAAGTGGAATCGGCTGCAAGGCAAAGGCTGGAAGGAAGGAACCGTCGCCGAGTTTCTCGACCTCAGCCCTGAAGACGCGGCCTACGTCGAGCTCAAGCTACAGCTCAGCGAGGCCGTGCGATCACTACGGCGCCAGAGCAAGCTGACGCAAGTTCAGCTGGCCGAACGACTCGGCTCCAGCCAGTCGCGTGTAGCGAAGATCGAAGCTGGAGATCCGTCCGTATCGCTGGATCTATTGACGCGGTCGATGCTAGCGCTAGGAGCTTCGAAGAAGGACATCGCACGGGCGATGGCACGATAGCTGAGATCGCCGGCAGACGCGGGGTCGTCAGCGCCGGTTACGACAGCTCATCCCGTGATTCCCTCCTGGTCGGCCAGCTGACAGCGTCGGGCTCAGCGGCCCTCTGCGCCAGCCGGGGACCCATCGGATTTTTCATCGCCGACGACCACGAACCGGATTCCGCCGTGAGATCCGGCGACGCCCAGCTCGCACGCTGGGCGCTACGGGCCTGGGAGGAGGCCGCCGAGGGACGCTTCGAGCTGGTTGCAGCAGCAAAAGACCGCTCCTTGATTCATCTGTACTGGGTGTCCGGTGCCGATGGCCTGTACGGCGAGATGCGCCCCTTCCTGCTCGGTGAGCAACGGGGTGCCGCCGTCTTCGTCCTCCCCGACACTCGCGGCCTGGGCGACGAGATTCATCAACGGGCGGCGCAGGACCCGCTGTTTCGAGAGACCGTGGTCTACCTGACCTGCCTCCACGAGCTCGGGCATGCGCTCGGTCTCCCCCACACTCAGGCCTACGCGGACATCATGTACTCGTTCCAGTACGGCGGCGACATCGTGGGGTACTTCCAGCGCTACCGCGACCGCATCGGCACGCGCGAGGACATCGCGCAGGTGCCGGGTCTGTCGGAAGAGGACATCGCCAGGTTGCGAGCGTTGTACGATCGGTCACCGTAGCCTGGCAGCAGCGGGCGCCGATCCACGACAACAATTTCTGGTTCCGCTCTTTCGACCACGATCTGCGAGGAGAGCCACGATGATGAGCGCGTTGATCCTGACGCTAGTGCTCCCGCTCCTGCCAATCCCGGTCCAGGACTCTCCTGAAACAACCGTCGATGCGTTCCATGCCGCCGTTTCCGGCGACGACCGGGACGCGGCGCTGGCGTTGCTCGACGAAGACGTGGTGATCTTCGAGGCCGGCGGCGCCGAGATGTCGCGCCAAGAGTACGCCTCGCACCACCTCGGGGGTGACATGAAGTTCGCCGCTGCCGTGGAGCGCACCGTCACCGACCGGCAATCCGATAGCCGCGGCGACATCGCCTGGGTCCTGACCCGTACCGAAACCCATGGCAGCTTGGGCGAGCGCGAGATCCACTCGCGCGGGACCGAGACCATGCTGCTGCGGCGCACAGACGACGGCTGGCGGATCGTTCACATCCACTGGTCGTCGGGCAGGATTCGCAATCCGTAGCAGGCCGCGGTGTCCCGAGCGCCGAGATTGTCACCGTCAACGAGCACCGAGGAACGCCATGGAACGACCGGGATGGGACGCCTACTACATGGCCATCGCGCACTCCGTCAAGGCGCGGTCGAATTGCATTCGCCGCCAGGTGGGCGCGCTCATCGTGGTGCAAAAGTCGATCATCAGCACCGGGTACAACGGCTCGCCCATGGGGGTTCGCAACTGCTCCGACGGCGGCTGCGGGCGCTGCGCCTCTGACGCGCCGCCGGGGGCAGGATACGACACCTGCATCTGTGTCCATGCCGAACAGAACGCCTTCTTGCTGGCCGCCCGACATGGCAACGCGACCGGCGGAGGAGTCCTGTACAGCACGCTGCGCCCTTGCTTCGGGTGCGCCAAGGAAGCCATTCAGGCTGGAATTCGCGAGATCGTATTCGATGCGCCCGACGCCTATGAGGCCGATCTCGAGGAGGCGTACCGGCAGCTCATTGCAGAGTCGGGAATGTTCTTCCGGCAGCACACAACGGCGGCCCGTTAGCCTGCATTTCCCGACGGGGTGCATAGTCCCCACGGGGCTGACCTTCGAACGCGACTTCGAGCGCATCTCCGGCCTGCAAGCGACTGTGCTCTCGGCGCGATAGCCCGCGACTCGTGACCGCAGTCCGTCAGGATTCCTCGTTCCGGTACACCTGACCGCCCTTCATCACGTACCGCACCTGCCGTAGGGCTGAGATGTCTCGGCTCGGGTCGCCCTGGACCGCGATCAGGTCGGCCAGGAGGCCGGGCCGGATCGCCCCCAGCCGATCGTCGATCGCGAGGATCCGGGCGTTGCCCAGGGTGGCGGCATGCAGGGCATCCGCCGGGTCCATGCCGTACTCGACCATGAGCTCGAGCTCGCGTACGTTGTCGCCGTGGGGATACACGCCGACGTCGCCACCGAAGCAGATCGACACCCCGGCCCGCAAGGCGGCCGCGAAACTGGCCCGCTTGGATGCGATGCGCGCCGGCTCGGGATCGATGCCCTTGCGCCAACCGCCATACCGGAGGATCGCGTCGCCGGCCGCGAGCGTGGGACAAAGCGCCACTCCATGCTCGACCATGAGCTGGAAGATCTCCTCTGTCCCCTGGTCGCCGTGCTCGATCGTCCTGACGCCGGCGAGGACCGCACGGCGCATGCCTTCCGCGGTCGAGGCGTGGGCCACGACCGAGCGGCCCGAGCTCGCGGCGACTTCGACAATGCGCTCCAATTCCCTCTGGGTGAAAGTCGGCCGGGCGGTCCTACCCGGACCCCAGCGGTAGTCCGCGTACACCTTGATCCAGTCGGCGCCCTTGCCAATCTGGTCTCGTGTGACTCGGATCAGCTCGTCGATTCCATCGGCCACCTCGGCGCCCTTCGGCAGCCCGAGCTCCGGCGCACCCTTTGGGTTATAGCTGCCCGTAGCGACGATGGCGCGGGTGGTGACGATCATCCGGGGTCCGGGAATCACCCCGCGCTCGATCGCTTCCTTGAGCCCGACGTCGGCGTACCCGGCTCCCTCGGTACCCAGGTCGCGCACCGTCGTGACCCCGGCCAGCAAGGTATCCCGCGCGTGCACTACCGCCCGCGCGGTGCGCAGCCCCAGCGACTCGTTCAGAACCTGGTCGGTCCATGGCGTTTCGTCGTACGGGTGCAACAACAGGTGCGAGTGTCCCTCGATCAGACCGGGCATGAGGGTCACGTCGCCGAGGTCGATCACCCGCACGTCGGCGGTGCTAATGACCTCGCTTGCCGGGCCCACAGCTGCGATCCGATCACCCGAGACGAGCACCACCCAGTTTCGGTGCATCGCGGCCCCGTCGTACAGGCGGGCAGCCTCCAACAGCATCGCCCCGGTCGGCTGATCCTGTGGGGACGCAGCCAAGGCAGCGGCGGCCAGCAGGCAGACCAGGAGTATCGATGCCAGGCAGGTGTTTCTCATAGCGCCCTTCCCTACCGGTTGCGGCACTGCCGGTCTGGCAGGCCGTGGTGGATGACAAACGCCGCACTGTCCTTCCCACACCGGATCTGAAACCGGCGCCGGGTCGACGGCACACTATCAGGCAGAGGCGGGTCCCCCTGAACGTCGCCCCCCGGGGCGACAGGAGGTGCGGCGATGGCCATCAGGAAGGCAGCTTCGGCAGGCAACGGCACCGTCACCACCACGCCGCGTACCCGGCCATCCGGTCCGCAGCCGGTAACGGCGCCGTCGCGGGTTCCCAAGCGCTCTGCCCGCCCGCTGGTGGTCACGGCCGACCGCAAGCCAGGGAAGCGAAAAGCGCTGCAAACAGGTTGCCGCCTCGCCGCGACCGAGCCGCTCCATGAACACCTGCAGGCGCGGATAATGGGCCAGAACGGAGCCATCGACGCGCTCGTCTGTTCCTGGGCTCGTTTGCTGTCCGGACTGCGGGACCCGTCGCGACCTCTGTTGACGGCCCTGTTTCTCGGCCCCACGGGGGTGGGCAAGACCGAGACCGCCAAAGCCCTGGCAGAGGCACTGTTCGGAAGCGCTGATGCACTCACTCGCATCGACTGCGAAGAGTACGCCCATGGTCACGAGGTGGCCAAGTTGCTGGGATCGCCGCCCGGTTACGTTGGCGCCGACATCGAGCCGCTATTGAGCCAGCAGCGCATCGACAACGCCCACTGGAACGTGCGCCAAGAGCACAGGGTCGATCCAGAGACGTCGCCGGCGCTGATCGAGCAGGTCCACAACCCGGAGCACAAGCTGTGCTCGATCGTGCTTTTCGACGAGATCGAGAAGGCACACCCGACGCTGTGGAACGCGCTCCTAGGAATTCTGGATGACGGTCGGGTGACGCTCGGCAACAACCGGACGACCGATCTGACGCGGTCGATCATCCTGATGACCTCCAATGTCGGATCGCGCGAGATGAGCACGGCGCTTGAGAGGCGCACCGTCGGATTCCTCGAGGCGGGATCCGATCGCGATCCGGCCGACGGGGGAGCGACCCAACGGATCGCGTTGGCGGCCGCGCGCGAGGTGTTCCCGATCGAGTTCCTCAATCGCTTTGACGAGGTTCTGGTGTACGCACCGCTCGAGCGCGAGCACCTCGAGGCCATCTTTCACAAGTTCCTCGATCAGATCGCACAGCGCGCCATGGACTTCGCGGGAATCCCGCTGCTCATCCGAGTCACCGAAACGGCGAAGGACTTCATCATCGCTCAGGGCACCGACCCACGCCTCGGAGCCCGGCCGTTGCGCCGTGCCATGGAGCGTCTCCTGGTCGACCCCCTGTCGCGCCTGATCGCATCGCAACAGGTGACCGAGGGCGACGTGGTGGACGTCGAGCTGGAGACCACGGAGTTGGTGTTCTATCGACTGCCGCGCAACGCCCGCACAATCGTCGCCTAGGCCTCGAACCGCTGCCGTAGCTCGAGCTTGACCACCTTGCCCATGGCGTTGTGCGGCAGTTGCTCGAGCACCAGGATCTGCCGCGGCACCTTGTACGGCGCCAGTCGCTCCTTGCACCAACTTCGGAGCGTGCTCAGCTCCGGGGCCTCATCGCCGGCAAGCACGAGGGCGGCGCACACGCGCTCGCCCCAATCCGGGTCGGCAACGCCGACCACGGCGGCGTCGGCGATCGCTTCGTGCTCGCGCAGTACCTCCTCGATCTCGAGCGCCGATACCTTGTAGCCACCGGTCTTGATGATATCGACGCTGCGTCGACCGAGGATGCTCCAATAGCCGTCCTGCACGACACCCTCATCGCCAGTGACAAACCAGCCGTCGCGAAAGCTCGCCGCGGTCTCCGCGGGGTGCTGCCAGTACTCCAGGAACACCTGTGGACCTCGCACCTGGATCTCCCCTCGGGTTCCATCCCCCACCGTCTTGCCGGCCTCGTCGACAATACGCGCCTGCACATCGGGAAACGGCCGCCCTACCGTACCGGCACGGCGCTCGCCGCCTACCGGGTTGCCCAGCGCCATGCCGATCTCGGTCATCCCGTAGCGCTCCAGCAGCCTATGCCCGGTGATCTGCTGCCATCGCTCCAGGATGGCCACCGGAAGCGCCGCGGAGCCC
>JACZXM010000132.1 GCA_022571615.1 Acidobacteriota bacterium
GCAGTCCGTGGCGCCTCCGCGGCGACGGGTTCGAGGGTCTGGACGTTCCTTCCGCGGTGACCGCGCGCGATACAATCCGCGCACCGCAACCTGCCGTGAACGAGGGGATGAGAACCATGCCGCACGACCGCCTCGATGACGCCCTCCAGGCCCATGTTTGCCATCTTCAGGAGGCCGGTACCTCCAAGGGCGCCGAGACCGTCGTCACCGCGGTGATACCGCCCGAGAGCGACCGCGGTCCCCGGCTCCTGCTTCAGGGGCAGGGGAAGCGCGAGTTCATCCGCATGAACTCCAACTCGTATCTCGGCATGTCGCTGCGGCCGGAGATCATCGAGGCCGAGGAGGAGGCCGCCCATCGTTACGGCGCCGGTCCGGGTGCGGTGCGGTTCATCAGTGGAACCTACGCCCCGCACCTGGCGCTGGAGGCCAAGCTGGCCCAGTTCCACAGCCGCGAGGCGGGCATGATCTTCTCGGCCGCCTACGCCACCGTGATGGGTACCATCGCTCCGCTCACCACCAAGGAGACGATCCTCATCAGCGACGAGCTAAACCACAACTGCATCATCAACGCCGTGCGGCTGGCACGACCGCTCGACAAGACGGTGTACCCGCACCGGGACTTCGGCGCCCTGGAGCAGGCGATTGAAGGGGCCAAGGGCCGCGCCCGGCGGGTGCTGGTGATCACCGACGGGATCTTCTCGATGCGCGGCGACCACGCCCAGGTCGACGAGATCATGGCGATCGCCTGCCGTCATGACGAGGATTTCGAGGAAAACTGCATTGTCCTGGTGGATGACTCCCACGGCGTCGGGGCTTTCGGCGCCACCGGCCGCGGCACCGAGGAGTACTGCGACTCACCGCCCGTCGACATCCTCATCGGCACGCTCGGCAAGGCGTTCGGCGTCAACGGCGGCTACGTGGTGGGAACCGAGAGGCTCATCGGCTTCCTGCGGGAATCGGCGCCTTTTTACATCTACTCCAATCCGATCACCGTGAGCGAGGCGAGCGCGGCGCACCGCGCCCTGGAGTTGCTCGACTCGGCGTTCGGGCAGGCCATGCTCGAGAACCTCCGTGCCCTGACGGCGCGATTCGAGCAGGGCCTGGTCGCACTCGGCATGGAGACGATCCCCGGCGAGCACCCCATCGTGCCGCTGATGATCCGCGACACCGACCGCACCCACGCTACCGTGCAGCACCTGTTTGAGAGCGGCGTGTTGGCCACCGGCCTCGCCTACCCCGTGGTGCCGCGCGGCTCCGAGGAAATCCGTTTCCAGGTCAACGCCGACCACACAGCCACCGACATCGACGCGGTGCTGGAAATCCTCGCCTCGGCGCCGAGTTGAGGCCGACCGAGCTCAGGAACCGGTGGCCGCTACGCGCTGCGCGATCTGGGCCAACCGCTGCTCGATCTCGCGCTGATCGATCCAGCGACCGTTGACCATCACGCCGGCGCGGTCGGCGAAGTGGGCGATGTCATCGAACGGGTTGCTCTCCAGCAAGACCAGGTCGGCGCGCTGGCCGACCGCCACGGTGCCGAAGTCCCAGCTCTCGCCGTAGAACTCGGCCACCCGGCGCGTTCCCGCCTCCAGGACATCGTAGGGGGACATCCCCAACTCCACCATGACCTGCATCTCGTGGTGGATCGAGAAACCGGGCACGCTGAAGATCTGCGGTGAGTCGGTGCCCAGCAGAACCGGCACGCCGGCCTCGTGGAGCGCCTTGAGCACCCGCCTCCGGAGCGCCAGGATGTTGGCAATCGCCTCGGGATCCTGTCCGAACTGCTCTACTCGCTGATCTGTGGCGCTGACCCAGCGCTCCACCATCGCTGCCGGCATGTACCGGGTCTCGGGCCGTAGCTGCAGCCATTCGGCCCCGCTGCGTGAGCCGAACAGCGCCTCCCAAAGCGCCATCGTCGGAACCACCCCGGCCCCGGCTGCCTTGGTCGCTGCCACTACCTGCTCGATCTTGGAGTCGTCGATCTGCCCCGCCAGCCGCCCCAGATCGAACAGCCCGAGATCGGCGATCGCCTCCTGGTCCTCGACCATGGCCTCCAGAAAATTGTCGAGGTGGTCGATGGTCTCCTGGCCGCTTTCGAGCGCTTTGAACAGCCCCACGTGGTTGCTCACGTGACCCGAGAAGCTGATCCCGACCTCGGCTGCGGTCGTGGCGATGGCGTCGTAGACCTCGGCCGAGAGCCCCTCATGCACCTTCAGGTGGTCGAAGCCGGCCGCCTTGGCCTCCCGGACGCGCTTCTCGGCCTCTTGGACCGAGGTCACCGCGCTGGAACCTCTTCCCACCAGCATCGGCGCACTCACCCACAACCTGGGCCCGAGGACCTCGCGTCGCTCGATGGCGTAACGGAGCGGCAGATGCTGGGGCCCGCCCTGCATGCCCCGCACCATCGTCACCCCGTTGGCGACATACAGGAACAGGATGTCCTCGAAGAACTGGCTCTCGACCTGCTGCGGGTAGTGGCCGTGCATCTCCGCCACGCCCGGCACCAAGTACTTGCCGCGTCCGTCGATTCGTGTCGCCGCAGCCGGAACCTCGGCCTCCGCTGCCGGACCCACGGCCACGATGCGCCCGCCCCGAACGACGACCGTCTGGTCCTCCAGGACACGCTCGCGGTCCATCGGCAGCACGTTGACGTGGACGAAGGCAACCGTACCGAACGTCTCTCCCGTGCCTGTCGCAGCCACTCCCACCGACCACGGGGCAGCGGCGAGTGCGACCGTCACCACCAATCCCACAAAGTAACGACCGGACCTGCTCATCTCGCGCTCAGCGCCTCGGGGGAGGTAGCCGACACCGACGTTAGCCTGTCTTACGACACGGCATCCGCCAAGGTAGCCAGGCGGCGACGGTCAGAAAATGTGCAACCGCAACTACTGGTCGCCCTCGGCCGCGGGCGCATCCTCGGTCGGCGCCTCTTCCGCGACCTCGGGTTGGGGCAGCACCTTGGCCACCTCCTCCGCCATCCAGGCATCGAACTCGTCCTGCGAATGGATGGTGTAATAGCCCTGCATGCGGTAGTGCCCCAGACCGCAAAGCTGCGCGCAGGCGATCTCCCAGCAGGTCTTGCTGGCGAAGCAGCCCGGCAGGCGTGCCTCCTCGGGCGTCACCATCACCGGCGTGAACCGCACCGGAATCAACAAGCCCGGGACGGCGTCCTGCTTAACGCGCATTTGGAGCAGGGAAAAGCCGTGGATAACGTCCTTGGATGAGAGCCGGATAAAGACCGGACGATCCACCGGCAGGTGCAGCTGGTTGTTGGTGATGACGTCGTCGCGGCCGTAGATGTCGTCGCGATCCAGTCCCAGCGGGTTGGTGGGCGTGATCAGATTGAGGTCGGTGGGCCCGAACACCCCATCGGGACCCGGATAATGGATGTTCCAGAAGAACTGCTCCGCCACCACCCGGACCTCCACCGGATCCGCCTCCTCCTCGTGCGGAGCCACCCAGCTCGCCCACGCCGGGATGGCGAAGAACACCAGCAACACGACCTCGAACACCGCCACCCCGACCTCGATGTAGGAGTTGAAGTGGCTGGTGGTGCCGGTATAGCTGGCGCGCGGATTGGCGCCGGCGCGAAAACGGAACAACACGTACACAAAGTAGATGATCCAGCCAACGAACAGGACCGCCATCAGCCAATGAGTGATGGAGATCATGTTGTCGATCGCCGCCCCGTGCTTGGACGCGTCGACCGGCAGCCAGTTCTGAAGCAGCGACAGCATTACCCAACCTCTCCGTCGATCACGTTGAATGCTTTCTTGCAGTCCTGCAACTTGCGGCCGCGCCGCCAGATGCCGACGAACAACGCCACGAAGCCCAACTGCACCGCCCCGATCACGCCGAGCAGCAACATGATTCCGTTGTTGACGCCCTCGGCCATCGGTCCCTCGGCGCCGCCAAAGCACACCGGGCAGGCGTACGCCGCTTCGGGCAGTAGCGCGAAGGCCGCAGCGGCCAACACCAACGCCGCCATCCGGCCCCGCATCAGATTCCCAGCTCCCTGACCTTGCGCACGAAGCGTATGGCGTAGATCACCAGCAGCACACCGGTGATGTAGAACCCCACCGCCAGCATCAGACCCGTGGCGCTGTCCTGTAGCCGGTACTGCTGCATTCCCCACGCACCGACCACGAACGACAGCACGATCGAGGCGATGATGAATACGAGGTGGAACGCCTTGAGCGACATCTCAGTCCACCCGCAACTGGTCCGCGAAGTTGCCGGCAGGGAGAGCGAAAATCACGATGAACAACACCAGCGTGAACAGCAAGATGGCATAGATTACCCTCTGCTCGTCGATCAGGTGCATGAAGTACGCCACCACCAGCGAGCCCTTGATCAGCGCGATGAACAACGCCACAAACACCGCCGCTCCGGTCGGCAAATCGAGGTAGCTGACCACCACCGTGATCACGGTCAAGGTCGCGAGTGCAGCGAAGACCACGATGTACGTGCGGGTTTCCTTGCGGATCTCCTCGGGAGTGTGTGCGCTCATGATACTCCCTTCTACAGCAGGTACAGGCTCGGAAACAGGAAGATCCACACCAGGTCGACAAAGTGCCAGTACAGCCCGAAGGTCTCGACCCGGTTGGTGAAATGCTCCGGTTCACTGTTCCACATCTTGGCGCCCGGACCGAGCAGATACGCGACCACCACCATGCCACCGAGCACGTGCAGCCCGTGCACCGCGGTGAGCGTGAAGTAGATGCCCATGAAGTTGTTGGTCGCCGGGTACAGATGGTGCTCGAACTCAGCGCTGTACTCGAACGCCTTGACCACCATGAACCCGCAGGCAAGCAAGAACGTCAGCCCGAAGTACAGGCGGAACTTCTTGAAGTCCCCCAGTCGCAGCGACGCCCAGCCCAGCACCACCGTAACGCTCGAGGTGATCAGGATCATGGTGTTGAGCATGGCCATCGGTACATTGAGCGCTTCCGACTGCCAACCCGGATCGCCGGTGCGCAACAGGACGTAGGCGGAAAACAGCCCCCCGAACAGCATCGCCTCAGAGGCCAAGAAGAGCCAGATGCCGAGCTTGGCGTTGTACAACCCGGTGTCCGGGCGAACCTGCACGGTATACGGGATTTCCATCGCTCAGCCCTCCTGCGCCGCTACGTTCTGAGGAATGAAGCTGTCCTCAGCCCCCGGAGCGCTGTAGTCGTACGGCCCCCGGTGCACGGTCGGCAGAGTCTCGAAATTGCCGTGACCGAGCGGCGGCGAGGAGGTCGCCGCCCAGTCGAGGGTCGTGGCCTCCCAAGGGTTGTTGCCGACCTTCTTGCCGGCGAAGATGCTCCAGAAGAAGTTGACTATGAACGGCACCTGCGCGGCCAGCAGCAGGAAGGCCGAGTAGGACATGAACGGGTTCCAGTGCAACACCGGCTGGGCGTGTGAGTACATCGCGCCGCCGTCGTACAGACGCCGTGAAACACCGGCGAGCCCCTGCAGGAACATCGGGAAGAAGATCCCGTTGATGAACACCAGCGACAGCCAGAAGTGGATCCTGCCGAGCACGTCGTTGAGCTTGCGGCCGGTGATCTTGGGGAACCAGTAGTAGATGCCGGCGAAGATCGCGAAGATCGTCCCCGGCGCAACGATGTAGTGGAAGTGCCCGATAACGTAGTAGGTGTCGTGCAGGTGGATGTCGGCCGGAGCCAGGCCCAGGGGCAATCCCGTCAGGCCGCCGATCCCGAACATCGGCAAGAACGCCAACGCGAACAGCCAATCCGACGGCAACGCCGACTTACAGGGCGACCTCTACCAGCTCGATCCGCGCAACGCGTGGATGCTCGGCAACATGCCCGGCAACATGCAAAGTGCCGATGGGTGACGCGACGTCCTGGAGCCGGTTGTGACACGCTACAAGGCGACGAAGGTGCGGCGCAGGGAATAACGGAAGGAGAGGTGTGTCAGGGTGACGAGAAATCAGCCAAATTGGGCCACTGGCAGCAGTCTGGTCGCCCAATCCTGCCCCGCAGGGGCAGTGACTCGCTCCACTGTTCCCTGATCCCGCATTTTCGGCTATCGCCGGGGCCATTTCAGGAGTCATCTGGGGAATATCCGCTAAAGCCTCTCGCTTGGACCATATGTTGCGTCACACATTCCGCGCTTCGACAGCTTGATCTTTTGCACTTGAGCCTCCTTTTCAGCTTAGGCTCGGTATGGTCATTGGCGTCACACAACGCCCATACCGAGCCCGGGGACTTTGCAGCCTCCGGGGCCAACCAAGCTCCTCACGATTTCATCCAGGTCGCAACCGAATCACTGCTTGAGGGTCGACAGGCTTGTTGGCTTATTGGGCCACTGGACCAGGGTCGTTCGGCGGAAGACAGGTCTTGCTCGTTGCCACTGCCACGAGGTTTCCGGCGATAGGAGTGTGATGGTGCCGGCCCGGTCACCTCGACACCGCCTCTCCCGCCATAACTTCAAGCCGTGCAATCGTTCCGGGCGAAAAAGTCCGACGAAGCACGTGCGGACTCTTATCCGCCTCGCATATTATTGGAAAAGTTCTTTCTCTGGACCTCGATTGCGAATTCGAAGCCCTTTCGCGTAGCGGGGCTCTAGCTCCAGTAGCCCCTCATAGACGCTGCCAAGTTGCTGAATTGCCAGGTCCCGGTAATCGACGCGGAACAGGCCGAGTTCAGGCCCCGTGGGTGTGTTTTGGCGGGCGGGGCTCATGCTCTGGGTCCCCCTCTCGCTAATATGATGTTCCTGGGAAATTGCCTTGGGCTTTGTCTGGCTTCGATGCCAGGTGCCGGCGCGACCTACCTCTAGCCTCTCAATGCCTCCATCCCGGAAATTTAGGCCGTCGAATGTCCGGTTTCCGCCCAAGATGGGAGGCTTAGGCTTGGCCCATTGAAGGTCCGTTCGTAGCCAGAAGGACACAGTGCGCTCCCAAGGCGGCACTGAGCGGTTACGACAATTTGTCGTATGCTACCTTATCACATTGAAATTAGCCGAAAGACAGTACTGTCGATTCACACCCAAGACTGGCTATCACGATTCCACGAGAGTGAAATGTTGACGCAGGTCGGCCCAGTGTGGCTACCCGCAAACCGGTAGCGGCTCTTGATTTTATTAAATTGCTGTTCAACTTTAAGCGGTTCTACCCATCCCTCTTCTTTTTTCAAATAGATTATCAATTTATCATATACAAGAACAGTCATAAGCTCATCGAATAAGCTAAAAAGAGAAATTGGAAACTGTTGCCGGCGCATAGCACTTTCAACGAAAATAACTTTATTTTCGCCAACATCTATCCATTCTATTCCCCGATAGGTGTTATTGCTATCTGCAAATATAAAACCGCACGTATGGCTTTGTGGAATGCGCCGACTCTTATGTAGTTCTTGGATATGAAGACGGGGTTTGAGTGCAATCTGGTGAGGATG
>JACZXM010000133.1 GCA_022571615.1 Acidobacteriota bacterium
TGTGAGCACTGTCGGAGGGCGAGTGGGGCGCCGCTGGTGGCCTGGGTCGGCGTACGACGTGATGAGTTCGAGTGGACTGCCGGCGAGCCCGGCGCGTACCACCACACGTCCGACTGGCCGACTCCAATCCGGCGCACGTTCTGCGCCGACTGCGGCACTTCGCTGACCTACGAGCGTGAAGGCTCGGAATACTTGGACGTCACCGCCGCCAGCATGGACGATCCTGAGGCAGCTCGGCCGAGCAAGCACGTGTTCGTGAGCCGGCAGCTGTCATGGATAAGCCTCGTGGACGACATGCCGCGACACGACAGGTTGCCGCCGGACAGCAAGTAGCCAGAATAGCAACCCGCGGGCTGCTACAGAACCAGGGAGGGAAGCAGCTGCATTCCTTCCTTGACCTCGAGGCGCTCGCGAATGGCCTGCGGGTGGACGCCGATCATGCCGCAGATGTCCTCGAACCAGCGCGAGTTGAAAAACTCGACCGGGTCCGAGTCCTCGGTAAGACCGCGTAGCTTCTTGCGCTCGGAGGGAGAGAGCGTCGGCTGGCCACTGATGCGGCGCAGGAACTCGTAGTCCTTGATGGCCAGCTGGATGATGGAGACGTACAACTGCCGATATGCCTCGTTGTCGGTCCAGTCGCCCGGCGAGGCATTCGGAACAGCGCCTGTCTTCACCTCCACCGGAATCAGGTCAAAAGACATACAAAAGCCTCCGCGAATACGATGAGTACGTTTTGCAGCCCGATCCGGCTGCCGATGATTCATGGAACGAAGGGACCACCCCACTTGCCCCTTGGGAGCATGCCTCTCGGTGCGCTTGTCGCACGTTGCAGTCGTACGAGTCGGACGAGGATATAGGACGACCCGGGCTGCGAACAATAGGTCGTCGCAGAAAAAGGAGGCTTCAGGCCGATTCTTCTGCCCGCCAGCCTAGGAGCCCGACTGAGTGCAACGCCTTAGACGCGCGGCTTTTTGCCCCCGCAGTAGCACCCCGTTGAGAAATGCGCGCTAGGTTTCTTCGCGCGTGCCGGAGAAGGGAGTCGAGCCGCGGGGTGTCTTCATCGACCCTTCGATCTTGTCGTCCTTGATGCGGGCTTCATGGTCGATGGACATTTCGCCCCGCGGCGTGGAAAGAGTTCGCCGGAAGGTCAGCTTCCCGTCCTCGTACTTGACGTCCTGCAGATCCGAGGAGCCACGATCGCTCGACCAGCTGCCAGCGAGCTCGCCGTCCTCGGTGCGCAGGATCGTGAGCGCGGCGTTGATCGTGTTGCCGCGCATGTTCATCTCGATCATCCAGGTGCCGATGAATTCGTCGCCGGGATGCTGGAGTGCTCTTGCACCGATCGGTCCGGAGGCGATCAGTGCGGTGGCAGTGAACAAGGCACCGGCGATGACGAAACGGATCGACGACATCCTCATGGGTCTCTCCTGCCGGATTCGAAACGGTCGAATTAGGTGGTCGCGCATTGCGGCCGGCTGCATCATAATTCCTCCAGGGCCGCTTCGGGGCCGCTGATTACGCTTCCTTACAATTCTTTGCCGTCGCGGCTCCATCGTCCGTGACACGCGAGCGCCTAGTTCAACTCAGGAGTCACACTGTGGCAGTATCCGAGAGCCTCATTCGCGAGGCGTTGACAACGGTCCGGTTTCCCGGCCTGTCGCGCGACATCGTCTCGTTCGGCTTCGTCGAGTCGATCCAGATCGACGGTGGCCATGTCACGCTCCGGCTCAACCTCCCTTCCGGATCCCCGGTCCATCAAGAACGGATTGCCGACGACTCACACCGGGCGCTGATGGCGCTCGAGGGCGTCGACAAGGTCAGTCTCGAGATCTCGGCGCCGGAATCCAAGGGTGCCCAGGCACGCCCGGCGGTTTCCGTCCAGCCTCCCGGCGCGATGCCAGCCGGTGTTCCCACAAGCCCGATCGGCGGCCAACGCCAACCGACCGGCCGGCCTGCCGGCGCTGGATCGCCACAGCCGGGTCGGCCAGCTCCGTTGTACGATCGTTCCCCGATCGCGGGCGTGCGCCACGTGATCGCGGTGGCCTCCGGCAAGGGCGGTGTCGGCAAGTCCACCGTCGCGGTGAATCTGGCGGCAGCGCTCAGTCAGCTCGGAGAGAAGGTCGGGCTGATGGATGCCGACATCTATGGCCCGTCGGTCCCGACCATGCTGGGCACACACGAGCAGCCAACCGTGGCGGAGCGGGACGGCCAGCGGCTGCTGGTGCCAGTCAAGAAGTTCGGTCTCAGCCTGATGTCGCTCGGGTTCCTCCAGCCCGAGGACGGGCCGGTGATCTGGCGTGGTCCGATTGTCACAAAGGCGATCCGGCAGTTCCTGCGCGATGTGGACTGGAGCGACTCGGAGGTTCTGGTCATCGACCTTCCGCCCGGCACCGGCGATGCGCAGTTGACCTTGACCCAATCGGCTCCTTTGGACGGGGCGGTGATCGTCACCACGCCCCAGGATGTGGCGCTGATCGACGCCCGCAAGGGCCTCCGCATGTTCCAGGAGGTCGATGTGCCGGTGATTGGCATCGTCGAGAACATGGCGGTGTTCCAGTGCCCGGAGTGCGGCCACGAGACGCATATCTTCCGCAGCGGCGGCGGGCAAAAAACCGCCGAGGAGCTCGGCGTCCCGTTCCTGGGCTCGTTGCCGCTGGACCCGGAGATCGCGTTGGCGGGGGATGCCGGGACTCCTTACGTGGTGCGACACCCCGAGAGTCCGGTGGCCGACCTCTTCCGTACCATCGCCCAGAACGTGCTCGACAGCGTGATCCGGCTCAAGGGCGTGGCCGATACGAAGGTCAGCTAGCGACCCACGCCACTTCTGCCACGGGATGCAAACAAGGCAACGGTCTACCACTGCTCAGGACCGGCAAGCAGCAGCAGGTTCCCAATCAGATGCCCGACGATGACCCCGCACAGGATAAGCCCGGTCAGCCCGTTGACTAGCTTCTTGCCGATCGAGGAGCGAACGGCCTCGCGGAGGGACGGCATGATGACCGCGAGCGGTCAGAGGATTGCTGACATCTACCACGGCCTGCTAGCCTCGTTAGCGGATCTTAGCAATCAATCGAGCCGGCCGTGCCCTGCCGAAGGCGTGTCTTAACTGCCGCTGACGAGCCGGATCACAGCCTCGGTCGATGCCATCATCTCGGCCAGCGGCTGCGGCTCTGCGCTGCTGCGCTCGAGCAATCGCAAGGTGGCCCGTAGCTCCGGAGCGGCCAGATTGTCGGCACCGCGCGAGAGGGCCTGGGCGGCCGCATCGAGGCGATCCATCACGTAGGGAAGATCCGCCGCCGGAACCCACTGGCGGGCGCTGCGCCGCAGGTCGGCGAGCTCGAGCTCTGCCAGTCGCAGCAGGCGAAATGCATCGTAACGGTAGCGACTCCTGCCACGGTTGCCGGCGCCACCGATCACCAGTGTCTGTGGCGGCCGCTCGGGGATTCCCGGCAGCGTGGCCACCAACCGCTCATTGACACGAATCTGGAGCTGTTGATCGCGGGCATCGGCGATCACCTCCAACAGCACCCAGCCGCGGGCCGCGAACGGGGCATCGAGCAGCCAGCTCCCGGAGGCAGTGGTCACGCGAAGCCCATTGGCGCCCATCTCGAGGCTGAGCACGGCGGGCGCTGTTTCGGGGGCCATGCGGTCCCAGCCCTCGAGAAGCTTGATGGACTGCCGCCCACGCAGCCGCCGTACCGCGAGCTGGAAACGAAACGATCGCGTTGCAACCGGGACATCCTGGAGCAGATAGACGGGGGCTTCGAACGAGCTGTCGATTTGCAGCGACCGGTTGCCCTCGAAGGCGTCACGCGATGGGGTGCTGATCGAGCCACTGGCGCCGCCACGAGCTCCCCATCCGCCGGCAACCAGAGGGAAGGGATCTACTGCCGGCAGCCGAAGGCTGGCCGCGCCGCGCTCGAACCCCGGGCTCGCGATCAGATTCCATGGCTCGTTATCGACCCAAAAGGCGGCCAGGGCGGTCGAAGCGTACAGGCATCCCAGGGTGCCGAGAGCCACGACGCGACGGTTTCGGAGCATCTGCGCCCTTGGCGCCAGTACCAGACGCATCACACGTCCACCACGGCCTGCTAACACGGTGTTCCTCGTACCTTGACAGTTCAGCAAGGACGCCGCCGAGGGGTCGGCAGCGTCGTTCGTTCATGGTCTCATCCGGTGCTTGGCAAAGGCAACCACTAAGTAACTCCTTGCTCACCGCGCGGCCCTGAGCTAAAAAGGTACCCGTAGGAGGCCGCGCGTCCATCTTTGCAGGGAGTACTTCGCCGTGAGCAAGGCTTCGAGCCAGGCGGTCCTGAAGTCCGGTATCATGGACTTGACACCCGAGACGGTCGAAACGTTGCCGGAGGAACCGGCGCTGTACCGTCTGCTGGCGTCCAGCCAACGGGTCATGTACATCGGACATGCGGGCGAAGAGGGCTTACGCAACGCGATCCGCAAGGCCGTCCAGGGACAGCTGGCTGCCGGGATCGTTCTACTGGAATACGAGCCCAAGCCGACGTCAGAAGCGGCGGAATTGGCGGCTCGAGAAGAGATCAGAGCCCTGAAGCCGCTCTACAACGAGGGCTTCGGCAGGTACCGCAATAGCGATTTCAGCCTCCCCAAGAAGGGTCATCGTATCCGGAAGGCCATGCAGAACCCATGAGCGACGACAAGCGATCAGAAGCTCGCCCCATCACCCAGGAGCTGACCGGGCTGTCGCGGCGCGAGCTGCTGCGGTGTGTGGGCCTGGCGGGAGTGGGCGCCGTCGGCGTCGGCCTGGCAGGCTGCAAGAACCGCCCCGACCAGGACCTTGTCGAGCTGTCGACGGAGCCTCAGATCATCCAGGCGGGAGGCACGGTCTCCGGGTTGCTGACCGGGCTGCTCACCGGCGCTGCAGCTGCTGGAGTGACGTTTCGTCTCCTCGGGTTGGGGGAGGTTCAGGCCGATGCCACAGGACGATTCGAGGTCCGGGTCCAAGAAGCGGGCGATTACGAGATCCAGTTCACTGGTCGCGGCTTTCGCAAGCGTGGTGGCATGCTGCGCCTGAATGGCAACGTCACGCTGAACGAGACGCTGCTGGAAGACGACGCCGGCCTGACGATGAATTTTCTCAACCAATACGCTCGCGCCACCGGGCCCAACGGCAAGGAGGGTATCGTGCCCCGCACACCCGGGGCCACGAACCGGTGGACAGCTCCGCCTCGAATCAAGATCTACCGCAACCTGGCGGACAATACGAAGCTGGTCGTGTCCGACGCTCGCATGTCGGCGTTGCAGGCTGCAATCGGTGCCCTGTTCGGCCCGCTGACCGCAAGCCGGCTCGGATTCCCGGCCATCCAGATCATGCCCGGCGTTCCGCCCGACAATCTCGGCGCGGTGCCGGCGGGCGTAATGGTGATCGCCCAACGCAAGGACGGGCTTCTGGGCACCACCCATACTGCTTCCCTGAGCGACCCGTTCAGCATCGCCAAGGCGATCACGACCTGCGGGGTCGACTCGCCGATCGAGATCTTCCATCGGGTGCTTGCGCATGCTCTGGGAGGCTACGTGGTCAGCGGCGTGTTCGATTCGATCCTCAACGCGCAAGGCCGCGCCACGCCGAGCGCACAGGATCTGCTTGCGGCGACGTTCCTGTACACGCGGTCAGCGGGAAACGCAGCCCCGGATCAAGATCCTGCCGGTACGTTCATCAACGTCTGAATCGGCTCTCGCCCGGGCGGCATGGGAGCGCGAGTATGCCGAGGTGCGTGCCTACACGACCTCGTATCGCGATGAGCTCGATCGCGGCGTCGAGTTCTTGCTCGGGTACTTGCGCGCGGTGGCGATGGACCTGCCCGCCCCGGTTCTGGAGTGCGCCTGCGGGCGCGGCCGTAACGCCTTGCCGCTGGCCGGCATGGGCTACCGGGTGCTGGGCCTCGATCACGCCGTGCAGGCACTGAAACAGTTTCGCCGTCGGGCTCGCGCGCAAGGACTCGATCGGCAGGTGTTGCCCCTGCAGCACGACCTACGGCAACCGTTCCCAATCCCCGACGCGGCGATCGGAACGGTGCTCGATATCACCGCGGTCGACAACCTCGTGACGCCAGGGGCAGCGCGTCGCTACGGGCTCGAGGTGGCGCGGGTCCTGCGTCCCGGCGGCTTGGCGCTGGTGGTGACGTTTGATCGCGATGACGGCTACTACGCGCCGTTTCGCAGCGGAACGCAGGGGCGCGCTGGTGAATGGGTCGAGGATCCGCACACCGGCATCCGCAACCGGCTGTTCCGTGCCGCCGAGCTAGACGCCGTGTTCTGCCCGCCGCTGCTGCGCGTTGCAGGCAATCGATTCGACTTCATCGACGAGGCCGCCAGCGAGCGCTGGACGCGACGCTTTCATCTGCGCTTGTACAAGAAAGCTGGATGAGCCGGAGGGAACGCAGCCCCTGCCGCTGCCGGTGTACGTCAGCGAGTTCAAGTACAACACCCAACGCGCCCTCGTGGCGCCTCGGCGGGGCGGCTAATCGCCGGGTTCCCAGACCTCGCCAGCCCGTAGAGCCACTGTTCCCGGCGGCGGCCGGGTACCTTCCGCCACCGCTCGGTATTGGAACTCCGCCTTGCCTTCGCCTGCATCTGTGCGCCAGGCTCGGTAGCCGCGCACCCAGCATGCTTGCGTAGCTGATAAGCGGAGTCCCTTCGGCGTCAGCGTCAGTGTGCCGACCACGAGAGTCTGTTCGGCCTCACCCTCGGGAGGCAAATCGACGCGCAGGGTGCGCCAGTCGATCGCGCGCCGTTGCTCGGGCTCCCGCAGCTCGAGCTGATCACGGCGACGCCGGCTGCGCATCTTGCGCAGGAAGTCCTTACGCTTCATCTTTGAGCAGCTAGCTCCTCGAGAAAATACGCCGCGCTGGCGATGCCGGCGTAGAAATTACCAACGTCCAGATTCTCGTTCGGCGCGTGGGCGTTTTCGTCCGGCAGCCCGAACCCCATCAGCACTGTGGGCACACCGAACAGCTCGTCCAGGGTGCCGACCAGCGGAATCGAGCCACCCTCTCGAATGAACACGGTCTCGGTGCCGAAGGCGCGCGTCATGGCCCGCGCCGCAGCCTGCAGGATCTGATGGTCGCGCGGTGCCGACCAGGGCTTGCCGCCGTGCATGCGGGTGATCGTCAGCTTGACCCCCGCCGGGGCGAGACGCCGCAGATAGCTCTCGAAGGCGTCGGCGATCGCATCGGGGTCCTGATCCGCTACCAGGCGCATGGAGACCTTGGCCATGGCGGTGGCGGGCAGCACGGTCTTGCTGCCCTCACCGGTCCATCCCGACAGCAAGCCGTTGACCTCGAACGTCGGTCTGGCCCACAGGGCCTCGAGCGGGCTATAGCCCCCCTCCTGCAGGAGTCCGTCGACACCCAGCGAAGC
>JACZXM010000134.1 GCA_022571615.1 Acidobacteriota bacterium
GTTCCCGCCGCGACAGCTGCAATCGCTCCACTAGCTGCCAACGGGGCTTCGGATCCAGCGCCAGCGCCAGGGCCGCCAACACCAAGGTCCAGAGCTCGGCCTCCGCCGGAGCCACAGAGGCCGGCGCTGGTTGCTCGTCGAGCAGCGCCGCGAGCAACTCCCGCCTGGCCTCGAGATCAGGATGCAGCGCCGCCAGCAGCTCCCGGTCCGCCAGCGCCAGCGGCCCTTCGAGGGGCTCTTCCTGGAACAGTTTCTGCACCTCCCGCCGCATCCGATGGCCCGAGATGGAGTCCAGATAATGCCCTCCGACGCCCTCTTGCAGAGCACGGTCCGTGCGTTCCTCGAGCCGGTAGCCGAGTCGCACCGCAAAGCGCAGCGCACGTAGCATCCTGGTGGGATCGTCCACAAAGGACTGCTCGTGCAGCAACCGAATCCATCCCCGCTGGATGTCGGCAGTTCCGTCGTACGGATCGATCAGGCGGCCGAGATCGCCGGGGTTGAGCGCAACCGCGAGCGTGTTGATGGTGAAGTCACGCCGGGCCAGATCGTCCTCCAGCCGCCCCTGGCTCACCACCGGCAAATCCCCCGGCCGCGAGTACTCCTCGCTGCGCGCGGTCGCGACATCGATCCGTCCGGCATCCGGCAGTTCGACCCTCGCCGTCTGGAACGTGTGGTAGTGGGTCAGCTCCCCTCCCCGGGCCCGAGCCAGAGTCTGCGCCAACGCCATCCCGTCGCCGACGACGACCACGTCGACATCGTCCGACTCACGCTCGATGATCAGATCGCGAACTCTCCCCCCCACCAGATACGCTGTCTCACCGCGCTCTTCTGACAACCGTCCACAGTCCTCCAGGGCCTCCATCAGCACCGGCTCGAGCCGCTTCAACAGCCGCCGGCCGTCGATCATCGCGCGCGCGGGTGATGCCGGTCGTACACGCTCTTGAGCCGCGCACGGTCGACGTGCGTGTAAACCTCGGTGGTAACGATGCGAGCGTGCCCGAGCATCGCCTGAACGGCGCGCAGGTCTGCGTCTCCTTCGAGCAGGTGAGTGGCGAACGAATGGCGCAGAACGTGGGGGCTGATCCGGTCGCGCGCGATGCCGGCCGCGATGCCGTACCGCTTGAGGATCTTGCCGAACCACTGCCGGCTGAGCCGTCGACCTCGCCGCGACAGGAATACCGCCTGCTCACCCGGCCGCGGGCCGAACCGGCTCCGGCCCTGCCCCAGGTACCGCTGCACCCAGTGCAGCGCCTCCTCTCCCAGCGGCACCAATCTCTGCTTGTCTCCCTTGCCGCGGCAGCGCACGAAGCCCTCCTCCAGGTCGAGGTCGCCCAACTCCAGGCCCACGAGCTCCGACACCCGCAGGCCACAGCCATACGCGACCTCGAGCATGGCACGGTCACGCAGCCCTTGAGGCTTCGCAACATCGGGCTGCTGCAACACCCGCTCGATCTCTTCTACGCTCAATGCCCTGGGCAGGCGCCGGCGCCCCTCGCGAATCTTGAGCAACTCGGTCGGATCGCTCTCGATCCGACCCGCCGCCAGCAAGTACCGGTAGAACCCGCGGATTGCCGATACGCCGCGCGCCCGCGATCGAGCCGTCAAGCCCGCCGCCTCGAGCCATCCGAGGTACGCGCGCACCGGCTGCTGGCGTCCCGCAAGCGGATCGATGCGATGGTCCTGGCACCAGCACTCGAACCGCAGCAGCTCGGCGCGGTAGGCGCGTACCGTGCGCCCCGACAGCCCGCGCTCCACCCGCAGGTGCTCGATGTAATCGAGCAGCCATCCGCTCAGGCCCGACTCAGGCATGCTCGCTCTCTCCAATTGACGGATCGCGCCGTCCACCGCGACGAGTCAGCCGCGAGTCCAGCAGCATCGTCACCGGCCCGTCGTTGACCAATTCCACCTCCATCCGCGCACCGAACTCCCCGGTCTGCACCGCGGCGCCTCCCTCCCGTAGGCGAGCGGCGAGGCTCTCCAACAGCGGTTCGGCGATGTCGGGAGATAGCGCCCGGTCAAACGAGGGGCGCCGTCCCTTCCGCGTGTCGGCAGCAAGCGTGAACTGCGACACCAGCAGAATCTCGCCGCCAGTATCTAGCAGCGACCGGTTCATTCGATCTTGTTCGTCCGCGAAGACGCGCAGACGGAGCAGGCGCGATGCCAGGATCTTCACGTCGGCCGGCCCGTCTTCCCGCACGGCGCCTACCAGCACCAACGCACCCGGGCCGATGCGGGCGATCTCGCTTCCAGCGACCCGAACCGAGGCCGAGGTTACCCGCTGCAGTACGGCGATCATCCGGCGTCGCTCCCGTCCGGGGGCTCGCCGGCAGAGGCGGACAGCTTGCCGGACAACACGGCTCGCAGCTCGCGCAACTCCGGCGCCCGGGCCACAGCGAGCGCCGCGACATAGGTAAGCGTCCCGACCACGATCGTCGCCACCAGACCGGCGCTCAAGAGCGCGGGAGGAACACCGAGATCACCCAACCATCGATTCGCCAGGGCCGACACGATCCATCCCATCAACGCCGCCGCCGCCGCGATGCGGCAGATCGACCGCAGGAGGGTACCGCCATCGATGCCTCCCAGCCGAACACGGAGAATAGCCAACAGTAAGGCGGCGCTGGTGAACGCAGCGATCGAATTCGCCAGCGCGATCCCGCCGATCCCCAGCGGCCCCATCAGCATCATGCATCCGGCAATGTTGACCACCATAGCGACCAGGGCCACCGCGACCGGGGTTCGCGTGTCGTGCAGCGCGTAAAAGCCCGGAGCTGTGATCCGTACCGCCGCCACGGCCACCAGCCCGGCGGCGTAGCCCATGAGCCCGGCCGAGGCCATCGCGGTGGAATCGGCGTCGAACGCCCCGCGCTGGAACAGCACCGCCACGATCGGCTGCCGCAGGAGGATCAGGCCCACCGCGGCCGGCAGCGTGATCGCGGTCACCTGCCGCAGCGCGAAGCTCAGTGTCCCGCGCATGGCTGCATGATCACCCGCGGCGCCCTGGCGCGACATGGCAGGCAAGACCACGGTCGCCACCGATACCGCGAACACTCCCAGCGTCAGCTCGGTGATCCGAGCCGAGTAGTACATCGCAGCCAACGGCCCGTCCCCGAGTCGGGTGGCGAACATACGGCCGACGATAATGTTGATCTGGACGACGCCCACACCTAGCAAACGTGGGACGATCAGCCGGCCGACCTCACGCAGGCCCGGGTCGTTCCAGTCGGCAAGGAATCGAAATCGCATCCCGGCACGCCGTGCGAAGGGCACCAGGAACAGCCACTGAGCCAATCCTCCCGCGATCACCCCGGCAACAATGTAGTAGACGGAGCTCTCGGCATCGACGATCCAGGCACTGACCGCGAAGACGATGATCGAAACGTTCAGAAGCACCGGCGTGAACGCCGCCGCCGCGAAGCGCTCACGGGCGTTGAGCACTGCCATCAGTACCGCCGACAGCGAGATGAACAGCGCATAGGCGAACACCAACTGCGCCAGCCGTACCGTCAGCGCGATCTTGGCGGGATCCTGCCGAAATCCCGGATACAGCAACGGCACGATCCACGGCGCGACCAGGATGCCCACCAGCGTGAGTCCCGCGACCGCCACCAGGACCGCGGTGTGGAACCGGTCGGCGAGGCGCCATACTTCACGCTCGCCGTGCCGCCGTGCCGTGTCCGCGAACGCGGGCACGAACGCCGCCGATAGCGTGCCCTCGCTGGCCAATCTGCGGAGCATGTTGGGCAGCTCGAAAGCTGCAATCCATGCGTCGGCCACCATGGTGGTGCCGAGCAAGGCTGCCACCACCATGTCACGGGCGTATCCGAACAGCCTCGATACCAGGGTTAGCCCGCCGACCGTGCCGGCGGATCGCAGCAGGCGCCCGCTGCCGGCGACATTGGAAGGTGTTTGACGGCTACGGTCAGGCATCCTAGTCTGGAAAGTTCGTGTGTTCGATCAAGGAGAGTCTTCTCAATGCCCAATATCGCATCCGCGAAGAAACGCATGCGCCAGAATGAGGTCCTGCGTCTCCGCAACAGGAGTCGCCGTTCCCGCCTGCGCTCTTCGCTCCGCCAACTCGACGAGGCCATCGCGTCGGGCGATATCGATACCGTCGGTGCTTGCTGGAAGGAAGCCCAGTCCCTGCTGGACCGTACTGCGCAAAGCGGCGTGATTCATCCCAAACTTGCCGCTCGCAAGAAGGCCCGCCTGTCGCGCCGGATTCAACAGCTTACCTCGACCTCGAACTGAAGCGGGCGCATCGCTCACGCGGCGCAGATCTGACGACACAGCGCCTCGAGTCGGCCTCGTGCGGGTTGGAGTCTGTCCGCGCTCGGTCTGGCGTCGCGCAGCCGTTTGACGAACAGGTCGGCCTCGGCGCAGGCGACCAGGGCCGCGGTCAGATCGCCGCGCGTGCACCGGCGTGCCCGCTCCAGGATCTCCGCGCGCTGGTTCCAGCGGCCCGCCAGGGATTCGAGAACCTCCTGGCGCGAGCGGCCCGACCGCGATAGGTCGTGTGCAATCACGAGCTGCCGGGTGATCCAGGCCACCATCGGCAGCAGCCGGAGTGGGTGCTCTCCATCGTCCAGCAGTCGGTTCAGAACCCGCACCGCGGCGCCGGCGCGCCGCTTCACCAGCGCGTCGGTAAGCTCGAACACCGAGTGCTCGCGACTGCGGCCAGTAAGCCCCTCCAGCACCCGGGTGTCGATCCGACCTCCTGGCCCGACGTATAGCATCGCCTTGTCCAGCTCATGCTCCAACGCCGTGATGCTGTGACCGACCAGCTCGACCAGGTAGACCAACGCATCTGGCTCGATCGCGTGCCCCTCGGCGCTCACGGTGGCCTCGATCCAGCTGCGGACCTCACCGACTCGCTGTGGCCGCTCGCAGTCCACCACGGGACCGCACTTGGCGAGGGCCTTGTAGATCCGTGATCCGCGGTTGAGCTGGGTGGCCTCGAGCACCAGACAGCACTCCGGCACCGGGTTAGCGAGGTAGTCCAGTAGCGCAGCCGTCCGCGCTTCCAGCGACCCGGCGCCCTCAGCGTCGCGCTCCTCCTGCCCACCATCCTCGTCAGATCTGCCGGGCGACACAGCGCGGCGAGCGAACAGCCGCTCGAAACCCGACACACACAGCAGCCGACTGGGGGTCGGCCCGGTGGCCGCAAACAGAGGCAGCGATCTCGCCTCGTCGAGGATCTCCTGGAGGGGGATGCGTGCCCCATCCAAGCGCACGTACGCTCCCGGGGTAGCGTCCTCGTCAGCGCCGACGACGGCCCCCAGCAATGCCTCGAGCGCCCGGCGCCGGAGCGCAGACTCGGCACCCAGTAGCAAGTATACCGGAGCAATCACGCCCTTTCCGAGGAGAGACTGGAGCTCGGACAGCGAGATGGCAGCGCTCTTGGCCACCACGACCTAGCAGCCCGTGCCCGGTGGGGCGTGGGCCTCCCGCCTGGCAATTGCGGGTGAGATCAAGCTAAAACCCCTCAAGAATGCTCGAGACCACTGCCCGGGCGAACTCTTCCGAGATCTCGTCGATGGCGCCGACCTCGATATCCACCGCGCCCTGCGCGGTGTCAGGAAACTCGAACTGATCCTGGTACAGGAAGGCGCTGTTGCTGAACAGCACCTTGTTGGCCACCAGGTCGGTAAACGTTACCCGCGCACGTACCGTCACCTGCCAGGTATCGGCTGCCTCCTCCCGGTTGAGCCCGATCGGACGCACGTCGAAGGCCAGGATCTCGCCCTGAAGGACGGCGTCCGCCCCACTCGTGTCGCCCACGACACGATACCTGCCGCGGGATACGAACTCGCGTGTCACCGCGTCGGTGATCCTGACCTCGAGCTCGAATCGCGGCGTGCTGTTTGTGAACGTCGGAATCGCCACGACACGAATATAGTCGGGCAGAAAATCTCCTTGTCCGACCAATGTGTATCCGCACGAGGTCGATCCCGACAGTATCAGGAGCGCCGCCGCTAGCATTCCGTGGTGGCCTGCTAACCCTCGACCACCCGATATCTGGTTGCCCCTCCCCTGCAGCATCGCCTTTCCGGTTCCCGTCGCCCGCTAGCAGGCCGTCGTGGCCTGCTAAACGACGATGTTCAACTTCGGCTCCTGGCCCTTGCGGGCGGCGATGAAGATCGCCTTGCGGGCTCGGCCCCTTGCAAATACCGCTGCGCACCTGGCGTCGCCAAGCCAAGTCGCCGCGCCTCTTCCTCACCAATTCCAGCCGCGACTTCCAGCCGCGCACGCACTTTACCATTCACCAGCACGACCAACGTCACCAGATCCTCGGCTGCCTTGGCGGGGTCGTGCTCCGGCCACGGCTGCTGGTGGATACTGAATGGGCTTCCGGTACGCTCCCACAGCTCCTCGG
The DNA here is from genome assembly GCA_022571615.1 of Acidobacteriota bacterium. Lineage (GTDB taxonomy): Bacteria > Acidobacteriota > UBA890 > UBA890 > WLXD01 > JACZXM01. The sequence continues at coordinate 6,377 of JACZXM010000134.1, forward strand.
CGATGAAGGGCGTGAAAGGCGCCATGAGTCGCAACAGGACGCTCACAGTGTAGCCCCAGGCCTCGGCTCCGAGCCCGCCGGACCGCAGCGTGGCACGGAAATCGTTGCGGAACGCCATCAGGGCCGCGATCGCTGTGTTGAAGCGGAAGGTCTCGAGGCCCGTCTGCACCTTGTCGATGGCCTGGTGCAATCGACGTTCGAGTTGTCGCTCTGGGTCGCGCTCTCCGGCGCCCTGTGGAGGCCCGCCGGCAATCATCTCCCAGCTATCGGCAAGCCAGCGCACCACGCCCTGGATCCCGCTACTGTCCCAGGGTCCTCCTTTTTGCCAATCGAACCCGAACATCAGGTAGGCGCGGACCACGTCGGTCCCATGTCGACGAACCCATTCATCCGGGTTCACCACGTTGCCCTTGCTCTTGGACATCCGCTGTACTTCCAGATGATGGCGCAGGTGGGTCACCGTGCACTGCCCCTCGACGGTCGGGATCTCGAACTTCGTATCCGGCCCGACCTGGATCGTGATCTGGGCGCCCCCCCGTGTTCGTACCGTCAGCACATTCTCCGTCCGCCGCATGATCTCGCCCACCACATCGGTGTTGCCGACATCCTCGGCGTCGGAGTCGATGACGCGAATCCACCGCGCTTGCAGGACGTTGTCTACGCGCTCTCCGCGCACCGCGATGGTGTCCCCCGGGCGCTCCTCGCCCAGTACCTGCCCCTGGTTACGGAGCAGGATCATCGGCTCATCGAACAGTTCCTCCGGATCGCGGCCGTGGGCACGCATCGCCTCCTCGGTCGACTTGAATACGCTCAGATCTCGCATCGCCTTGGTGAAGAACCGCGTGTACATCAGGTGCAAAGTGGCGTGCTCGGTTCCGCCCGTGTAGACATCGACCGGGAGCCAATAGGCCGCCTCCTCGGGATCGAACGGTCCGGCATCGAAACCAGGGCTCAGGTAGCGGTACTGGTACCATGAGGAGCACACGAAGGTATCCATCGTGTCCGTCTCCCTC
>JACZXM010000135.1 GCA_022571615.1 Acidobacteriota bacterium
ACGCCGAGCAGAAGCCTAGACCGCTCGAGACCCTCTTGTTGGAGCGTTGTACGGGACACGTACCGGGGTCTCTAGGCCGCTGTGAGCTGGCTGACAGTGGGGCTGTGTGGCGCCCGCGGGGCGGGGGGCGGGGGAGCTACGAGACTTCTTGGAGCCGCGGCTTGAGCGCCGCCCATTCCTCGCTCGAGTAGATGCTCGGGGCGACCTCGATCAGCCGTGGCAGCATATGGAATACCGAGGTCTGGTTCCACTCCGCACCGCTCCGCGTGTGGAAGCCCGTGGCGTTGAGATCTGCCGCGATTTCCGAGAACGCTCGCTCGTCGACGATCCCCTTGAGCATACGGATCATCGCCTTGATCTCGTCGGCCGCGGGCGCCAGGCTCTGGCAGTCGTCGCCGATTCGCAGCCCGTAGGGTATCGCCTGCGGTGAGGGCTCGAGGTGGTCATCTCCCTCGACCGTCCGCTCCCAGACGACGCCGACGGGGCGCCAGCCCTCGCTTGCTTTGGCTCGCAACAGCTCTTGGTCGAGCGGTTGGGTGAGAACCTGGTGCTTGCGTTCGATCCTGGCCATGGGTCTTGGTGCTCCAAGTGGGGAACCGGCAGGGGAGCGCTCTATAAGTATCGAACGACTGAGCGGCCAAATGGAAGAAGGGGTCCCGAAACCGGACACCACCAACTACAAGCGCTGAATTGGCGTATCGATGACGTGTTCGGGGCCATGACGGAGCCACCATTCGCGGGCGTCCTCCTGCGTCCACCCGCCGTGGTCGGCGCAGCCGCCAAGTCGTTCGGCAAGTTCCTCGGCGCTGGCCGGTCGCCGGTCGGGATCTTTTTCCAGGCACACCAACACCAGGCGTTCCAAATCCGCCGGGATCGGCACCTCCGTACGTAGGGAGGGACGCATCGGGCGTGCTTTCACGTGCGCAACCGCCATTGCGAGCGGGCGGTCGATGTCAAAAACCGTATGTCCCGTCAACAGCCAGTAGCCGACGCACCCGAGAGCGTAGATGTCGACCCGTTTGTCCATTCGGGTAACCGCCAGCACCTGCTCCGGCGCCATGTAGGCTGGCGTTCCGAGCATCTCGTCCTCCGAAAGCCGCGCGTCCCTGCCGGGCTCGGAGCCGGCTCGCGTAACCAGACCGAAATCCAGCACCTTGATCACGTCGAAGGTGCGCCCGAGCTTGCAGGCGAACAGGTTGGAGGGCTTGACGTCGCGGTGGATCTGGCCCTTGGCGTGGGCCTCGGCCAGCGAGTCGCATGCCTGGCACAGAAAGTGGATTGCCCGCGATGCGCACACGGGACCGTTCTTCCGCACCAACGACTCCAGATCGAGGCCGTTCAGGAGCTCCATCGCATAGTAGAAATCGCCCTCATCGGTGCTGCCGAAATCGTAGATACGAACCGTGTTTCGAGACTCCAGCGCCGCGGTTGCCTGAGCCTCGCGCTCGAACCGGTGCAGTACTACAGCCGCCGCCGCGGGATCGCGCCGGTCGATGCGATCGCGATGAACGACCTTGATCGCTGCCGGCCGGGCGAGGAAGCGGTGCGTGGCGCGCCAGATCTCGCCCATGCCGCCGCTGGCGAGTCTCTCCTCGAGCCGGTATTGCCCCAGGGCGAGCGCCTCGGAAGCTTGGGCTCGCAACGAGTGTGTGGTGTGGGCTCCGTAGGTGGCGGTCAAAACCGCCACACAGAGAGTCATGACCAGGTTCGAAATGGTCTCGAGATCATACACCCCGGCCATGGTGACGAAGGCATCTGGTTCGAGCAGGTGCAAGACGAGCATGGGCAAGAAAGGCGCCAGTGCCATGGGCGCGACGACGACCAGCGCGCGACGCCAGGTGTTCGGCACCAGCATGCCGTACAGGACGATGAGCGCTCCCATGCCGATCACCGCCTGGTAGGTTTCGCCAAGGGCAAGAAGAGTGTTACCTGAGAGGGCGCGGTCGCGTACGAGCAGATATCCGTACCCCACCAACCGCACGGTCGTGGTCGTCAGCAGCACCAGCTCGATTGTCCGAAGCCGCCGCCAGCCAAGAGACGCCTTGGTGCGCAGGGCCAGGGAAACGAGTGCCGCGATGGCGAGCGCGACGGTCTGGAGCGCTACCGTCGCCGGGCCATCGATGAACGGGGTGCGCAGCAGAAACAGAAACAGGCCGGCCGACACGAGCATCGCCAGAACACCGAGGCGCGACCGCAGCACCCGAACGCCCGGTGCGCGTGGACCACGACCGGTACTCGGCGCCAACGTGAGTTGGCTGCGGGAGGAACTCGCGGATTGATCCTCGGGAATGTCGGTCACCATCGCCTGAGGGTACCCTCTTGGAGCTACAGCCGGCAAAGGGGCGGTGGCTCGGATACCCTCGCATCCGGGGCGGATTTGGCGTCGGTAGCGCGCCGGGGAACTGCGGGCTCGGGCGAGGCGCGCCCTGTGGCGAGGAAGTGGAGCACCGATGGCGGATCGGCAGCGCGGCGAGGCGGAACTGATCAGGACCCTCGGCGTACTCGGTGCTGGGGCGTTCGTGGTCACCAACATGATTGGCTCGGGGATCTTCACCGTGCCGGCGTTTGTACGGGTGGCGACCGGCAGCGCACTCGGATCGCTCTGGGTGTGGGTCGCGGCGGGGATCCTGGGCCTGTGCGGGGCGCTGTGCTATTCCGAGTTGGCTACCTACATGCCCGGCGCCGGAGGTGAGTATCGATACCTGACCCGGGGGTTCGGCCAGGTATGGGGATTCTTGAGTGGCTGGACCTCGTTCGTCGTCGGCTTCTCGGCCGCCGTCGCCGCATCATCGCTCGGCGTGATGGCCTACCTGGCGCCGCTGGTTCGTGGCTGGGACGCCGAGGCGCCGGTCTTGCACGGCGTGCCGGTCTCCCAAGGAGCGGCTGTGGCCTCGTTGATGGTGCTGGTGCTGACGCTGGTGCACTGCGTCGGTGTGCGCTGGAGCGGGGGGTTCCAGACGACCTTGGCCACCCTGGTTGTTGCGTCCATTGGCGTCATGGTGCTGGCGGGGTTCGCCAGCGGCGCGGGCTCCTGGTCCGGGTTGGTGGCGCGCGCCCAGCCGCGTAGCAACTGGTGGGTGGCGTTGCTGCAGGTTAGCTATGCCTACGCGGGCTGGAACGCCGCCACGTACATGGCCGGCGAGGTGCGCGATCCCCGTCGCACGCTCCCGCGCGCCATCCTCGGGGGCACGCTCTTCGTCATGGTGATCTACCTGCTGATCAACGCGCTGTTCTTCTACGCTTTGCCCGAGCCGGAGTGGGAGCCGACGATCGCGATCGGGCAGAGGGCGGCCGAGCGGCTGTTCGGGCTCCGGGGCTCTCTCGGAGTCAGCGCCCTGATCGCACTGGCGATGTTCGGGTCGGTGAGCTCGATGACCGCGGTGGGGCCGCGAATCTACTTCGCCATGGCCCGCGACGGGGTTGCGCCGCGGTTCATGGGGCGGGTGTCCGAGCACGGCAATGTCCCGGCCGCGGCGATCGCCGCACAGGGCGTCCTGGCGGCCATCCTGACGTTAACCGGGGCCTTCGAGGCCCTGCTCATCTATATCGGCTCTTCGCTGCTGCTGTTCAACGCCCTGACCGTCGCCACCCTGTTCGTCTTCCGTCGCCGCTCGGGGGCGGCCGGGCCCGAGGTCTTCCGAACCCCGCTACACCCGCTGCCCGCTTTGGTGTACTTGGGCATGACCGTGGCTGCGTGGGGCAACGGTCTGGCGGCCGCACCGCTGCCGACAGGAGCCGCGCTGCTGACGTTGGCCGCCGGCGGCGGGCTATACGCCTTGGGCCGAAACCGGGGGTGGTTCAGGTCGGTGGCTGTCCCAGAGTAGGAATCGCACGGATCCGCACCAGGAAGTCTCTGCCGTGGCGTGACGGACAGGTTTGTTGCATATATCTCACATTGTGGTACTAATATATCTTCCACATTGTGGGACTTACAGTTCGAATCACCGGAGGAATCTCGATGGGGCAGTTTCTGGGCGAGTTCGAGCAGTTGATTCTGCTCGCCCTCCTGCGCTTGGGTGAAGACGCCTATGGGGTCAGCATTCGGGCCGAGATCGAGCAGCGCACGGGTCGCGACGTGTCGATCGGCTCGGTGTACACGACCCTCGAGCGCATGGAGCGCAAGGGCTACGTGAGATCGGCGATCGGCCAGCCGACACCGGAGCGCGGTGGACGTCGCAAGAAGTACTACCACCTCGCCGCCGGGGGACAGGCCGCGCTCAGCCATACGCTCCGCGCCGTTCGGTCCATGACCGAGGGGCTGGCGCCGGAGCTGGTCGAGTGATGGCGAGTCCGAAGAGACCGGCTCCCGGCCCGATCGGGCCGCTCCCGACGGCGGTGCTGGGACTGGCCCGATTGGTGATGGTGCTCGGTCTTCGCGGCAGCGACCGCGAGTTCCTGCGCGGCGACCTGGACGAAGAGCTCCAGGGGAGGCTGCGCCGGTCGTCGCGGCCGGTTGCCGCATCGGGCTGGTACCTGAGGCAGGCGGTGCGCAGCGTCGCCGGGCGCTCCGGACCGCGGGCGCTGCATCGAGCGGCGATTCACGGCCGCTGGCAAGCGGACCGCAGAGGAGACGGTTTCATGAGGACATTGGGACAGGACATTCGATACAGCCTACGAGTGCTGCTCAAGCAGCCCGGCTTCGCGCTCGCTGTGATCACCACCCTGGCGCTGGGGCTCGGGGCGACCAGCGCGATCTTCGCCTTCGTCAACGGCCTGCTGCTGCGCCCGATGCCCTATGCCAATGCCGACCGGCTGGTCATGCTCGAGTCGGTCTCTCGCCAAGGCAACTTGCTCTCGGTCAACTATCTGGACTATCTGGATTGGCGTGAGCGCTCCGAGAGCTTCGCGTCGATGGCGATCCACTTGAGCGTCAGTTTCAACCTGGCCACCGATCGGGAGCCCGTGCGGGTCTCGGGGCAGATGGCGAGCGCCGACCTGTTGGAGGTGTTGGGTGTGGAGCCCGAGATCGGCCGTGGATTCCTGCCCGAGGATGATCGCCCCGGGGCCGAGCGCGTCGCGCTGATCAGCCGCTCTCTGTGGGAGCGCTACTACGAGGCGGATCCGGGCCTGGTGGGGAGCGAGATCACGTTGCACGGACGCCCCTACACGCTGATCGGCATCATGCCGGCGGGATTCCACTACCTGGAGTACGCGGAGATCTGGGTCCCGGTGCGGGCGGATCCGGCAGACCAGGTTCGGGGCAATCACTTCTGGAACGTGGTGGCGCGCTTGCGAGAGGGAGCGAGCGTGGGCGCGGCCAAAGCCGAAATGCGGGCGATCGGCGAGCAGATCGCCCTGGAGAACCCGGAGGAAAACTCTGGCCAGAGCGCCACCGCGACCCCGTTTCGAGAGTCGCGCGTCGGAGACTCGGGGTTCGCCATGTTGGTGTTTCAGGGCGTGGTGATCTTCGTGCTGCTGATCGCCACCGTGAACGTCGGCAACCTGCTGCTGGCCCGGGCGTTCGCTCGCCGCAAAGAGATCGCCGTGCGCAGCGCGATCGGTGCCAGCCGCGGCCGGCTGGTGCGGCAATTGCTCACCGAGTCTCTGGTGCTGGCCACGTTCGGCGGTGCCCTTGGCCTGATGCTCGGGCGCTGGGGCCGCGATGCGATCCTGGGCGCGGTACCGATCGAGATCCCGCCCTGGATGGATTTCAGCATCGATCTGCGCGTGGTGCTGTTCCTGACCCTGATGACGGTGCTCGTCGGTATCGTGTTCGGGCTGGTTCCGGCGCTGTACGCCTCTCGCGACCTGAACGAGACGCTCAAGCACGGCGGTGACGGCGTTGGCGGGCGTTCGCGGCGGCGGTTGCGCAGCGTTCTGGTGGTGGCGGAGGTCGCGCTGGCGCTGATTTTGCTGGTTGGCGCCGGCCTGATGATGAGGAGCCTCGCGCGCGTGAGTCACGTCGACCCCGGGCTCGATGACGAGGGCGTTCTGACGATGCGCCTGTCGCTGCCCGCCGCCCAGTACGAGGTCTCCGAGCGCAAGGCGTTTTTTGAGCGTGCCCAGCAGCGGCTCGCGACCCTACCCGGCGTCATTGCGACCGGGACCATAGGCTGGCTGCCGTTGTCGGGATCGTCCAGCACCAGGACCGTTCTTGCCGAGGGATTCGAGACTCCGGGCGGCGAGCGACCACCGTCGGCGGTCTACAACCTGGTCGGCGGAGACTACTTCGAGGTGATGCGAATCCCGCTGCTACGAGGACGGCTGTTTGCGCCTGGCGACGGTGAGCCGGAGAGCCGCCCGGTGGCGATGGTGAGCGCGAGCTTTGCCGAGGAGCGCTGGCCCGGGCAAGAACCGATCGGCAAGCGCATCGCGTTCGGGATCACAACGGCCGACGCTCAGTGGCTCGAAGTGATCGGCGTGGTCGGCGACGTGCGCCACTTCGGGCTCGACACACGGATCTGGACCGGTGTGTTCGTGCCGCACCGCCAATCGACCCAGAATACCCTGTACCTGACGCTCAAGACCGGGGCCGATCCCTTGAGCCTGGTGCCGTCGGCGCGGTCGGTGATTCGCGAGCTCGACCCGAAGCTGCCGATCTACCGCATCCGGAGCATGGAGCAGGTGGTGCAGGAGTCCATGTGGGAGCCGCGGCTGTACTCGTGGATGTTCGGGGTCTTCGCCTCGATCGCGCTCGGTCTGGCGACCGTTGGGCTGTACGGCGTCATGACGTTCACGGTCGGCCAGCGTACCCACGAGATCGGCATCCGCATGGCGCTGGGCGCCGGCGGCAGCGATGTACTGCGCCTCGTGGTTCGCCAGGCGATGCTGCTGGTGGGGATTGGAGTCGCCATCGGTCTGGTCGGCGCGATCCTGGTCTCGGGCGTGATGTCGAGCCTGATCTCGGGAGTCAGCTCCAGGGATCCGCTGGTCTACGCGGTGGTTACCGGGGCACTCGCAGCGGTGGCGCTGTTTGCGACCCTGGTACCCGGACGGCGTGCCACCAGAGTCGACCCGATGGTGGCCCTGCGCACTGAGTGAACGCGACACCTACGCGCTCACTCGAGCACGGCGGTATCCGGGTTATTGATTATTGAGCGACCAGTTGTACCAGAAAGTCACGCGTCCATACGGGACGGGGCTTCTTCTGGATCGGATACCAGATTGCTACCAATTGACCGCGCGCGGTCGGCCATTCCGACCCGTAGGGCGCGCTCGTTTCGGTGTACGTAGACCTCGGTAACCGTCACGCTGGAGTGCCCCAGAACGTCGCGAGCTTCGGTGAGCGGCACTCGGGGCTCGGTGTAGTTCACGAGCCAGGTGGCGAAGTCGTGCCGGAAGCTGTGGATCGTGAGATCGGGGGGCAGGTCCAGCATGCGCTTCAATGTCCGAATCGCTTCGAGATCTTCCCCACCCTCGGAAAACTGGAGCACCAACTGGCTTCCG
>JACZXM010000136.1 GCA_022571615.1 Acidobacteriota bacterium
GAGCAACAGCATCTCCACCAACGACCAGCTCGAGACCACGGCGAAGTAGTAGGCAACGGCACTGATGAGCACGATCAGAATCCGGATCAGCCGGATCTGTTGTGAATCGGTGAGCCCGCTGGGCTTGCGCGCGCAGATCAGGTCGCGCACCAGCACCGAACCGGCGGCGTGCAGCAGCGCATCGCCGGTGGACATGGACGCGGCCAGCGCACCGGCGCAGAACAGCCCCACCACGAACGCTGGCAGCTGCATCGACATCAGGATCGTCGGCAGGATCTGGTCGGCCGGCGTGACCCCGGGGTAGCGCAGGATGCCGGCGAACCCGATGAACAGGATTGGAATCAGGAAGATCTGGAAGGTCGGGTAGAACACCACCGTGCGCTTGAGAATGCGCTCGCTACGCGCCGTGTAGATCTTCATGAAGTAGTGCGGCCAGAGGCTGAAGCCGATTGCCGAAATCGCAATCGCGCTGGAGTAACCGCCCCAGCTCCAAGGCGAGCCGGAGGCATCCAGGCCCGGCGCCGCGAGCATCTCGGGCACCGCCGCCGCCAGCTCTTCGAACATCGCCCCGACGCCGCCGTAGAGTCGATACGGCAGGTACAGGCCAAGTCCCCACGCCAGCACCATCATGAAGACGCCCTGAAAGGTGTTGGTCCAGCCGACACCCATGACACCGCTAGCATAGACATAGATGAGCACGACGCCGTAGGCGATCGCCGCCCCCAGCCAATGCGGTATGCGGCCCTCGGTCACCACGTTGAACACGTACCCTGCGCCCTGCATCTGCAGCGTCAGGTAGGGCAGGAACGCCAGCAGGCTGATGATCGCAAGCACCCGCGAGAGCCAGGGGCTCTGAAACCGATGCGCGAACAACTCGGCCTGGGTCAGGTAGCCGAAGCGGCGCCCCAGCCGCGCCACTCGGGGACCGAAGAAGTACCAGGGAATCAGCCCGATGGTGCCGTACGAGAGGATGTAGAAGGCGGCCGCTCCCCGCGAGTATGCCCACCCGGGTCCGCCCAGGAACGCGAAGGCGCTGAAGATCGATGCCCCCATGATGAAGTACATCACCACGAACCCGAGGGTTCGATCGCCGGCGACGAAGCCCTCGGTGGTCTTCGAGGCCCGTCGCCCCGACAGCAGCCCGACGGCCAGCGACAGGCCCAGATACCCGAGCGTCACCGCGAAGACGATGACCCAGTTCTCCATCAGGCCGCGTCACCGCTTTCATCCGGCTCGTCGAACACGCCCTGCCACTCTTCCCACAGGTACAACGCCAGGGCCACGACGAACGACACCACCACGAGCACGGCCAGGTAGAACAACCCGAACGGCATGCCAAGAACAAGCGGCCGCACGCGGCTGAACAGCGCGTACACGGGCCAGGTCATCGCCGCCGCCACAGCGATGAAATACAGCGTCGCTGTCCCGTACACCCACCGCTGCGAAGCCGTCATCTCACGGGAGAAGAATCGCAGACCGAGCTTCATTCGAACTCCTGACTCAGGCCCCCTGGGCCTGCCAAGCCTAGTCGCTGGCCTCGAACGCCGCCAGAACACGACCGGAGCGTACCGCACAGCAGTTCCAGCACTTGCGGTTGCAGCCCTGTGCCGCCCGCGGACACTGGCTCATTCGTCGATCGATCGTACTCGTGCCCGCCGCCGCTTCGCCTCGGCACGGCGCTTCTTGTCCGTCAGCCGGCGCTCGCGAGCCCCCCGAGTGGGTCGCGTCGGCCTACGGCTGCGCGGGCGCTGCAGCGCCAGCCGCAGCAAGTCCGCAAAGCGCTCGGTCAGCTCCGCCTTGTTGGCCGCCTGTGACCGCGTCGAATGTGACGACAGCTGCAGGATCCCGTGCTTGGAGATCCGGCTCGCGAGCTTCTGCTCGATCCGTGACCGATCCGCCGCGGCCAGGCTCGGCGAACTGCGCACGTCGAAACGCAGCGTCACGCGGCTGGCCACCTTGTTGACGTGTTGGCCACCGGGTCCACCGCCGCGCGAGGCCGTGAACCGAAGCTCCTCGTCAGGAATCGAGAGTCGGTCGTTGACGTGAATCATTCCCCGAGAGTACCGTGCGGGATCGAATCGCCACAGTGGTAGGAGACCGTGGTGGAAGTGTGATGGGTGTCATCCGATGACAGGCCGAGGCGACCAGTTCCCCGACGGCGTTGCCATCGTTTACTGCGAGGGAGCATTCGACAGCTCCTATGGCAAGACCGCCCACGGGCTGGTGCGATTCACGCGCCGGTACGAGGTTGCCGCGGTGATTGACTCGCACCTGGCGGGCCGCGACGCGGCCGAGTTGCTCGACGGCACCGCCAAGGGGATCCCGCTGGTTGCAGGACTGGCGGCCGCGATCGCTGCCACCGATGCCCAGGGCCGGCGACCGACGCATTTTGTCATCGGTTTGGCCCCGGATGGAGGCGTACTCGGTGCCTCCACGAGAGCCGCGGTAATGGAGGCGATCGACGCTGGTTTGAGCGTGGATTCTGGCCTCCACGAGTTCTTCTCCGATGACGAGGAGATCCGGGCGCTCGCCTGTGCCAAGGGCGTCACCCTGCGCGATGTGCGGAAGCCACCGCCGCGCTCGCGGCTGCATTTCTTCTGCGGCAAGATCCGGCAAGTCGACTCCACCGTGGTGGCGATGCTGGGAACCGACTCGGCGATCGGCAAGCGCACCACCGCCTGGCTCCTCGTCCAGGCGCTCGAGCGCGCCGGTATCGGCGCCGAGATGGTGGGTACCGGTCAGACAGCGTGGATGCAGGGGGTGCGCTACGGCATGCTGCTGGACTCGGTGGTCAACGACTTCGTGGCCGGCGAGATCGAGCACGCCGTCTGGTCGGCCTGGAGCCAGCAGCGTCCGCGTGTGATCGTCGTCGAGGGCCAGGGCAGCCTCATGCACCCGGCCTACCCGGGTGGTTTCGAGATCCTGGGCGCGGCCCGACCCGATGCGGTGATCCTCCAGCACGCTCCAGGGCGGCGGGAGTACGACGGCTTCGAGGGCTTTCCACTCCACCCCATCGAGCGACAAATCCAGGCCATCGAGCTGGTCTCAGGCCGCCCTGTCATCGCGGTGACCCTCAACCACGAGGGACTGGATGCGACCGGGATGGAGGTCGCACGTGCGCAGATCGCCGCCACCACGGGTCTGGTGGTCGTCGATCCGCTGCGAGATGGCGCCGAGGGGCTGATCGCCGCGTTGCGCCCGTTCCTTCGGACATGAGGATCATCGAGGCCACCACCTGGCGGGTCGAGTTCTTGCTCCGCGAGCCCTACACCATTGCCTACCAGAGCTACGACCGAGCCACCAACTACTTCCTGCGCCTGGTGACAGACGAAGGGCTGGTGGGCAACGGCTGCGCCGCCCCGGCCCCGGAGGTTACCGGCGAACAGCACGCGGATACCGAGCGTGCTCTCGGCGACGCCGCGGCTCGGCTGCACGGGGCCGAGATTATGCTCGCCGGCTCCGTGGATAAGTGTCTGGCGGAGCTGCTTCACGGCTGTCCCGCGGCAGCGGCGGCCCTCGACATGGCGCGCTACGACCTGCTCGCCCAAAAGGCAAACCTGCCGCTGTATCAGTTTCTCGGAGCCCACCGTGAAGAGGTCATGACCTCGGTGACGATCGGGATCTGCGGACTGCAGGAAACGCGCCACCGGGCCCAGGATCTCATCCGGCAGGGCTTCCGCGCCCTCAAGATCAAGGGCGGCGTGGACGTCGAGGCGGACATCGAGCGCCTCCAGGCTCTGCGCTCCGACCTCGGCGCGGCGATCGTTCTGCGGTTTGACGCCAACCAGGGGTACACGGTGGAGGCGACGATGCGGTGGCTGTCGGCCATCAGCGACTGTGGCATCGAGATGCTCGAACAGCCGACCCCAGCGGGCGACACCTCCGCGCTCCACGCCCTGCGGGCAGCGATCGACACGCTGCCGCCATCCTCTAGCCGCCTTGGCGTACCCGCGCTTATGGCCGACGAGAGCCTGCTCGGTGTCCGCGATGCGGTCGACCTCGCCGCCAGGGGCGATTTCAACGCCTACAACATCAAGTTGATGAAAGCCGGCGGCATCGATCCGGCGCGCGCGATTGCCGCCATTGCGCATGCTCACGGGATCCCCGCGATGGTCAGCTGTATGGACGAGGCGGCCCTGGGAATCGCCGCCGGCCTGCACTTCGCCCTCTCCTCGCGCGCTGTCACCTGGGTCGATCTGGACGGGCATCTCGACCTGATCGACGACCCGACTGCCGGTGCCGTGCTCTTGCGCGACGGCAACCTGTCGCCCAACGGCAAGCCCGGCCTGGGGGTCGAGCTGACGGCCTGATGCGGAATCCTCTCTTGTCAATAGTGACTAATACTAACTGTTACTGATTAATCTTTTCTTCTTCTAACTATTCCTGCCTTCGAATATACTTCTTACAGGAGTTTGGCAGGATTCGATTTCTGGCGGGGAAACGCGATGCGGAACCAACGACGGGTCGTGACCCTTCTGCGCTGGGTGATGTTTGTCGCGTTGGCGTATCTGACGTCAGCGGGCGCCGAGAACACGACGCTGCTGCAGTTGGGCCTGCTCGCCGTCGTCGCCGTTTCCAACATCGTCCTCGGACAGCTAAAGGAAAGCCTCTGGGAGCACCCGGCGCTGCTGCCCGTCATCGCCCTGCTGGACATCGGCGTGTTGACCTCCAGCATGCTGTGGGGCCAGGGGTTCGCACGCGACTTCTTCTTCGCCTATTTCGTCCTGCTCGCCGTCGTGGCGATGATGGGAAGCTTGCGCTTCAGCATCGCGGGAACGGCGGTCGTGGCCACCGCCTACGGGACCTACCTCGTCCTGCAAGTTGGGGCTGCGGTCTTTCACTCGCCCGAGCTCATCAGCCGCCTCGGATTCCTGTTCGCCGTCGGTGTCGGCTACGGGGGCCTGATGGAAGCCGGCCGCGTGCGGCTTCGCGAGTCAGCGATGCAGGGCCAGCTCATCGGGTGGGTCGGCAAGTTGAGCACCACGTTCTCCGACGACTTCGACGCTGCGGAAGTCATTCACCAGGTTCTGATCGACCTCCAGGGCGTTATGCCGGGCAACGTCCGTGTCTCCCTGGTGCAGATCAACGAGGACTCGATTCAGGTGATTTCCTCGAGCGACGACCAGGAAATCCGCGACCGGCCTCTTGCAGCCGAGCGCTATCCAGAGCTCCAGTGCGTAATCGGGAAACGGGAGCCGGTGTTGATCAACGACATTCGGACCAGCCCGATCACCGAGTCCGTACGCGACCTGGTGCAGGATCTGCCGTTCACCTCGCTGCTTCTGTGTCCGGTAAGCCTCGAGGGCCCGGAGATGGGTCACGTGGTGTTGCGCGTCGCCCGCCGGACGGGCTCCTTCTCGCCCGGGCTCGTCGCCACGACGCAGAACGTCGCCGAGGCCATCGGAGTGATCTTCCGGCAGGCGAAGCTGCGCGAGGCGATGGAGCGCAGCGAGAAGATGCAGATGGTCTCGCAGGTCACCAGCAGCGTCGCGCACAGCTTCAACGGCATCCTCTCGACCGTGTTGCTGGCGGCCGAGGTACTTCGCAAGCAGGCGCTCGAGCACGCGCAGACCGCTTCCTGCGGTACCGCGCCCTGCGACCAGGAGGCGATGGACCGGTTCGAGTCCATCGAGCTTGCGGTCAAGGAGGGACTGACCATCGTCGAACGCCTCAACGCCTGGACCCGCCTGGGTGCCGATAGCTCGCAGCGCCAGCAGGCACATCGTACATCGTTGGATGCAGCAGCGCTGCTGGAAGAGGCCTGGCGTTACGCCCAACCCCACTGGACGCGCCGCGCCGCCACCCGTGATCTCGAGCTCGCCTGGAACGTCGGCAAGACGCCGCCCGTACACGGCAGCGCCGCCGAGCTGCGCGAGGTTCTACTCAACCTCATTGTCAACGCCATCGACGCGATGCCCAAGGGCGGAACCTTGACGCTCGGACTCCGCTCCCACGACGAGCGGGTCTTCTTCGCCATCGAGGATACCGGCATCGGGATCGCGCAGGACAACCTGAAACGGATCTTCGAGCCCCTGTTCTCGACCAAGGGATCCGCCGGCACTGGGCTCGGTTTGAGCGTCGCGCGCTCGGTGGCCCAGCGGCACGACGGAATGCTGACCGTGACCAGCGAGGAAGGCGTCGGGAGCTGCTTCCGGCTCACCCTGCCCGTTGCTGTCATCGATGAGGAGAACGCCGCCGCAAGCGGCGACAGCGACGCCGAGGCGGGAGTCGCTGGTCAGCGCGTGCTGCTGGTCGAGGCCAACGAGCTGGTGCGCGACGTGATGCTCCGGTTCCTGCAATCATCCGATCTGGTGGTCGACGTGGTGTCCTCGACCGAACGATTGAACTCCTCGTCCTCACACACCCTGATAGTGACCACATAACAGCACTTCCTGAGATTCTCCGTCGTTACGATGTTCAGCAGGTGATGCTCGCAGGTATACAAAAAGATCACCCTCGGTATACAGCGCTTCTCTCTGAACTTGCAGCACAAAGTATCCCCGTCCTCCTCCCGGATCCGGGGAAAGACATCGACTTTGGTGATGGGCTTGTACTTGATGTTATTTGGCCACCAAAAGACATGCTGGGATCTGATCCAAAAAAAACTAATAACATATCGATAGTCCTCCGCGCACTTTTTAAGGAACACTCAATTTTTTTGACAGGAGACATTGAAAAAGAAACAGAGAATGCCATCCTGGCCTCTGGTGCAGACATCGCATCAGATATCCTGAAATCTCCCCACCATGGCAGCCGCACATCCTCTTCCACCGGCTGGGTGAACAGGAACGATTCGAACTCCACGCCCAGTTCAACCTTGGTTGGATCCTCGGCCGAAGGCGAAACCCACCGCACACGCCCCTTTACGTTGGGATTGATCGCGCCCACGCCGATCAGGACTTCCTGATTGGTTTCGATGGTCACATTGGCGTCCACCACCAGGCGCACCCCTTCCTGGGAAAGGTTGGCGATTTGAACCCGGTGCGACTCGCCGCCAAATTCCAATTTCGTCTGGAGTTGCTCGAACGGGATGCGGACCGATCTTCTGAGTTCATCGAATTTCGGCAAAATCAGTTTCTCGAAAGGAGTTGTTCCATCATCGATGCAGCCCCCCGGGCGCGGCCGTTTGAAAAGGATTGACAGAGGAATTTTCCGGGATCCGGTCACCCAACCCATCAGGTGCCGGTTCCGGGGAAATCGGGGTTCCTGGAAAATAAGTCGTTGGAAGCAAATCCCCCTTGGGCAAGGGGTTTGGCCGCCTGGATTTCAGGGATTTATCATACGCCCCACGCCCGTCCGATCACAAGGCCAAGCGGAATCTCTGCGAGGCAATTCCTCCTTTAAAAACCGCGGCCATGGTACCGCTTTG
>JACZXM010000137.1 GCA_022571615.1 Acidobacteriota bacterium
CCCAACGCAGCATCAGCCCGCAATGCCCCGGCGCCCTTCGGGTTGCGACCCACGCCACTTCTGCCACGGGCTGCTAATGGCGGCGCTGCTGTGGTGCGCTCTTGCGGCGGGACCGGCGCGGGCCCAGGAACTGGGGCAACCGTCTCACGGCCCGATGGCCGACGCTACACAGGTGCAGTGTGAGTTCGCTCTGGTGTTCAGCGGCGGGGGCGCTCGAGGGATGGCGCATCTGGGCGTTTTGGAAGTCTTCGAGGAGTACGGCATCGTTCCCGACTGCGTCGCCGGCGCCAGCATGGGCTCGATCATCGGAGCGCTGTATGCGAGCGGTCATCGAATCGACCAGATCCGCCGGCTGCTCGACGTGTTCAGCTGGAGGGCGCTCTACTTGGAATCCAACAATCGCTCCGCTCAGCCGATCCTGCACCGGCTGGAATCGCAGCGCAGCACGGTGCGGATCGGCTTCGTGCGAGAGGGCCTGCGCTTCCCACGCTCGGTGCTCAACGATGGCATGGTTAATCGCCTGCTGATCGAGCACCTGGCGCCGGCCAATTTCGAGGCCGGCAGGGACTTCGCTGCGCTCCCGATTCCTTTCCGCACTGTCGGCACCGACCTGAAGTCAGGCCGGCGGATCGTGTTGGCGAAGGGCGATCTGGCACGGGCGGTGCGGGCGAGCATGTCGGTGCCGCTGGCCTACGCACCGGTGCAATGGGGCGATGCGCTGCTGGTGGATGGGGGGTTGGTGGACAACGTCCCGGTCAGTCTGGCGCGCGAGATGGGCGCCACGTATACGGTGGCGGTGGACGTGTCGACGCCGGTCAAGGACGAGGTACGGTCGGACCTGGTGGGTGTGACCGAGCGCATTATCGAGCTGTTGTACATCGCCAAGAACAACGAGAACCAGGTGGCTCCCGAGCTCATGATTCGTCCCGATCTGGGAGACCACAACTTCGCCGATTACTCGGACTACGAGGCGTTGTTGTCGGCCGGGCGGGCGGCGGCGTTGGCGGTCGTCGAATCGATCCCGGATCGGTTCAAGCACCGGCGGCGAGCACTGCGCCCCGATCACGATCCCTTCGCCGGGCGCCGCGTCCTCGAGATCGTAGTCAGCGGGCAGGAGTACCTGCCTGAGCGGGTATTGGCCAGGGAGCTGGACATACAGCCCGGCAGCTTGTTCGATTTCCAGACCGCCCTACGGGGCCTGGACCGACTGTATTCCTCAGGCCTGCTGCAGGAAGCCTGGATCGATATCCGCGCGCGCGGTGACGGTGTCGTCCTGCAGCTGGACGTTGTCGAACAGTATCGCAACACCGCCGACATCGGCGTCGCCTATCAGGACGACGATCAGGCGCAAGGCTTCCTGCGGCTCGAGACCCGTAGCCCGCTGGGGAGCAGCGCGCGGTTCCGTCTCACCGGCTTCGCCAGCGCCAGGGACCTTTACGGCTCGGTCGGGCTACGGGGCGTGGGTCTGTTGGGCTTGCACGCCGGCTACAAGGTCGAGTTTCAGGCCCACGACGAAAAGCCCAAGGTCTTCGATTCGACCGGCGGCTTCATCCGACGAGCCCTGTTTCGGCGCCGCCACGTCAGCGCCACCTTCAACATCCCGTTCGGCACCCGCCACCTGCTGGAGGCGGGCTTCCGGATCGGCAGCGTCAAGATCCTGGAGCGGCTGGGCCTGCCCTACGCACAGTCGGACGATACCCAGCGCGTCATCCTGGGCCGTTATGTCTGGGACGATCTGGACTCGCTCATGTTGCCGCGGCGAGGGCGTTTCCTGCGCGTTCTCGCCGAGCACAATATCAAGTCGTTCGGCGCCACGCGCCAGTACTCGCTGGTCGACGTCTACGGCATCGATGTTCGCCAGATCGGACCGGTGATCCTCCAAGGTCGCCTGCGCTATGGGTACTCGACCGGCGCCCTGCCGGTGTACGAGCAGTTCCGTATCGGCGGCCCTGAGCTGATCCCGGGGGTCTCGCGCCAGGAGCTCTGGGGCGACCAGGCGCTGGCCGCCTCAGTCACGCTAGGTGCCGACGTTCGCTCGCAGCTGCGATTGTACGTCCGCGCCGGGGTTGGCAACGTGTGGGACAAGCCGCGCGACATCTCCTTGAGCGAGACCATCGGCGGCATCGGGATCGGCGCCACCTTCGCGACTCCGCTCGGTCCGATTCAACTCGACTACGGCTTCGCCGAGGGCGGACGCAACCAGCTGAGTGTGTCGTTCGGTTGGCAATCCCGAGGCATTCGCGACGTCAGTCGTTAGCCACTCCTGCGCAGACCGTCGCGTAGGGCGGCCATGAAGCGCGGCACCGTTTCGCGCACATCACCGGGTATCGCATGCACCAGCGGCCGGGGTCGCTGCTCGTTGAGGCCCATTAGCGGGGCCTCGGGGTCGATGTTGAATGACAGGATCACGGCACGATCACCGATGTAGTCGACATGCTGCGGTGCCCCCGATACGGCCAGGGCGATGATCAGCTTCGGGTTCACCGCCAATCCCGTCTGGCCGATCTGGCTCTCCGCCGGCAACAGCTCCAGATCCTGCGTCACCTTGCGTGTGGCGCCGATCATGACCTTGGATAGCCCCATATCCTCTGCCAACAGGCGCCGCAGAGGCTCGGCGAGATGCTCGATCCCGTCGCGACCACCGATCCCGTAGCCGACGTCGATGATGAACTCGGCGTCCTCCAGGCTCGGCTCCGCACCGGTTAGTTCCCGTCGCAGGCGCGCCAGCGGATCGGCCTCCCGGTCGTATTCGATTTGCGGCGTCCAGAGGTAGACCTGTGACTCGCCGGAGCCGGGCACGCCGTAGCTGGAGCTTTCATCGTGTACCTGCACTGATCGGCCCAGGGTCAATACCCGCAGGCCACCGCCCTTCGGCAGGTGCGCACTTGCGTGGGCGGCTCCACCGTAGATGGTGGTCGAAACCCGAACCGTCGAGCCGCCGTTGCGCACCGCATCGACCCCGTACCACGCCCAGCTGCCCCCGGCCTCGAGTTTCGGCAATCCGCGGGCGACAAAGCGGGTAAAGAGCTCCTCCGCCCAGGCAGATCCGACCAGCCAGCGGGGCCGCGAACGATACATCCCCCACAGCTCCTCGAACCACTCGAGGTGACCGATCGGACTGAAATCCGAGATGCCGCGGTAGGTTACCGCGTACACCCGTCGCGGCTCGCCGGCCGCGATCACCGCGCCGGCGATCGCAGCGGCTTCTGATTCATCGCCGTCGATGGGCAACACCACGTCGAGCGGAAGTTCGACCATCGCCGCCATCCTGGCCGCGACCTCGACATGCGCACGTGCCGCGCCCGACAAGCCTCTGTCGCCGAGCGGCGGCGCGACGAACAGAAAACTCGTGTCGTCCTGTTGCGGCTGCTCGCCGAGCGTCAGCATGCGGTCGCCGTAAGGCGGCGCCGCGTCACTGGCCGAGTTGCCGTCGCTGCCGGCCAGCTCGATGAGCACCTCGGCCGCCTGCTCCGGGGTGCCGGCACGCTCGACCTTGGCACTGGCGGCGATCGCCCGCGGCCGGTGCAACACCCTGAGCAACTCCCACCCTGAGACCAACGTGCGCACCGGGACCTTCTCGATCTCCGCCGCCGCCGCGCCGAGCCAATCGGCAAGCGCTACCACAGTGGGCTCGAGCTCGCGGGCCCGCGTCGCCACCACACAGGGCAGCTCCTGCTCCAGCTCCAATCCCTGCCAGCCCTCGGCGGAAACACGCACACCGACGGCCAGTTCGTCGGCCCAGGCCACCCGCTCCGCCTGCCCGAGGAAACCGAGACCGAGCTTGGATGCCAGATAGGCCGGCAGCAGACTCTGGCCGGTGTCTGCCGCTGTGTCGCCGCACAACACCACATCGGCCGGGCGACGCTCCAACAGTGCGCTGAAGGCCTCGGCAACGTACCGGGGGTCGTGCACCGCCCTGGGCCCCGTGAGCTCGTCGAGCTCGAGGTGCACCGCGGTGTCGACGCCGCTGGCGAGCGCCGCTCGCAACACCTCGACCGCCTCGACACCGCCGAGCGCGTAGGCGGTCACGCGGATGTGATCGGAATCCCTGCTCTTGAGCTGCAGCGCCGTGCACAGCGCTGCGCGGTCGCTCGGACCGAGCGTGTAGAGGGGCTCGCAGAAGGCTCCGTCGGCCAGACGCGGGGTCGGTGCCGGCCAGGGCACCGGTTT
Source organism: Acidobacteriota bacterium (assembly GCA_022571615.1). Lineage (GTDB taxonomy): Bacteria > Acidobacteriota > UBA890 > UBA890 > WLXD01 > JACZXM01. Next base: position 4,171 of record JACZXM010000137.1, read on the forward strand.
GATCAGTACCGCCAGATCGATGCGCCGCTGCAAGCGCGTCGATGGTGCCGGCCCGATCAGGCGCTCGGGCAGCCGCCCCCAGCCTTCAGCGGTTGCGCCCGGACTTTCCAGCGACAGGAACCCCAGCCGCGTCGGAGCGGGGTATTGATCCTCGCTCAGAGCCTCCCAGGCAATCGAGTAGCGACGATCCAGCGTTCGAGCCCTCGCCAGCGCACGGCGCACGGTCAGGCGGCCAACCCGGTTGAGCCGATCGGTGTACTGCTGCGGCACCTCGTGCACAGCGCACCATTCGAGCCGGTAGAGCACGGCGTCGATGACCTTGGTGAGCCCGGCGATCTCCGACAGCGCGAAGAACGCCGGCTGGGTTCCCACGTTCGCCCAGACCTGCTGCCCGAATCGCTCCACCGCAGATTCCAGATGCAGGCCCAACGTGTCCTTGATCTGCTCCAGTTCGGCCACCAGGTCGGGGTTCGCCATCTCCGCAGCCTCTCCAGCTGCCTGCGCACGGTCCCGCCACGTCGGCAGCACGCGCTGCACGAGGTCCTTGAGCAGCAGGAACCGCTGGACCTCGTTGGTGCCCTCGTAGATGTTGAGCACGCGGGCATCACGGCGCGTTTTTTCGATGCGGTGCAACCAGGTTTGCCCTTCGAGGCCGCGCAGCCGTTCCATCCAGTCGATGACCTCGTGTTGCGCCTCGGTTCCGTAGTACTTGCCGATCGCCGATTCCATCCGCACGTCTTTGGTCAGCGGATGGTCGAACAATCCGATGAGCTCGTTGGCCACCGCCGCGGTGGTGATGAGCTCCTCCATGAGGCGACCCATCCAGTAGCACTGCAGCGGGGTGGCGGGCGTCTGCTGGGCCGGGTGGATGCCGCCGAGCGCCTTGTCGGCCTCGGTGCCGCCGCCGAGATAGTCGACGGCGTCCTCCATCATTTCCTGGATGGTCGAGCGCGTCGTGACCGCCAAGCCGGCACGCCCGGTGTTGAGCGTCTCCAGAGCGTTGACCTGACCGCGGCCACGGAAGCCGATGATGCACTCGCGCGGCACGCGAACAGCGGTCAACGAAAGCTCGTTGGTCGGCGAACCGCGCTGGCCGAGCTTCTCTTCGTCGGAACCGACCACCAGCCCCTCGGCGTGGCGGTCGACCATGAGCCCGGTCACCCCCTCGGGCTCGGTGTTGGCGTAGAGCGCGAAACAATGCGCGAAGCGGCCGTTGGTGATCCACATCTTGGCGCCGTTGAGCTCCCAGAACTCGTACCAGCGCTGCCCGTCAGCATCGGCGCGGATCTGGGCAATGTCGGTGAACGCAACCTCGCGGCCGGCGTGCTCGTAGGTGCGCCAGTGGCCGGGAAGATCCTTTTCGTAGTCGTAGGCGTCGTGTCGGATTTCGCTCGGCTCGGCTTCCTCCGACCATCGGTACAGCATGCGGTGGCCGTCGAAGTCGAACTCGACGCGATCGGCATCGAGCAGATTGCGGCGCTCGCTCTCGCCCTCCTCGTCGAGGAAGAAGTACAGGACGCCGTCATCGTCCTCGCGCACCCGACGGCGGTCGAGGCGAGCGCTGGTCTTGACGCCGCCCGAGTCGGACCCGGCGGTCGGCTCGGTGAGTGCGAACGCCGAGATGTAACCGGCCGAGATCATCTTCAGGAACAACTCGTGGGCACGCCCGCGCCGCGGGTACTCGACAAGTCGGTCCTCTACCCCACCGAGCATCTCGTCGATCAGCCCGCGGGCGCTGCGCAGCCCTTTTTCGAAGCCCACGAGATCGCGCTGCTGCCCGGCGCTGCCGGCGGCAAAATAGGCGCGCAGGAAGCCGCCGCCGATGTACTTCAAGACGCTCGATTTGACGATCCGCACCTTGACCAGGTCGGTGAGCTGCAGGTAGTCACGCTGCAGACGTTCGAGGTCGGGCCGCTCCAAACCGGCGATCAGGGCGTCGAGGCCGTCGCTGATCTCGCCCAGCAACGCCGGGTCTTCTTTGACCTTTTCGAGCTCGGCACGGGCGCGTGGCAAATCCTGCTTCATGCCGAGAAGTATCGGGGTCGTGCCGATGCTCGTGTTTGCCATGATCGCGAGCGACAACGCCGCGTCGCCGTAGCGCCCGCTCATCTCGCAGACGATGTAGTACATGGCCTTGAGAGCACCCTCGCCGCCGAGCTCCGACGGAATCGGCATGCGCATGAAGCCACGGTCGACGAGGTAGCGGAGGTCGTCGTCAGGAACGATGTGGAGCTTTTCCAGGTGCCGGTTGTAGGTCAGCCCATCGAAGCGGGGCTCGACGTAGCGTTGGCGGTGCTCGGCTTCGACCTGCTCGCGAAACGGGCGCAGCTCGGGGTCGTTCCACAGGGTCTCGGGCAAGTAGCGGAGGGTTTCTCTGTCGAACGGCCGATACAACCACTCGCCCGATTGGCTGGCGTGGTCGGTCGACAGAACATCGCCGTAGGGCTCAGCATCGGGGATCTCGGCGGCGGGCTCGAAGTCACCCCCGGCGATGGCGTCGATGCCTACGGCGAGAACCTCGCCGAGCAATCCCGCCTCGCTGACCAACCCCGGTGTGTCGGCGACGAACCGATCGGCCAGCAGCGCGGTGGCCTCGAGCGTCGCCACGGCGGCGAGACCGCACTCCAAACGCCAGGCGGCGCGAAGAATACACGCCTTGATGCCGAGGGCACGGGCAACGATGCCGCCGGCGTGAAAGCGCACCACTTGGGCGAGCTCGGAGCCGCCGTCGACCTGCGAGGCGGCGTCCACCGCCCAGGCCTCGATCTCGGCGCAGGCCGCCTCCCAACGCGGAACGATGCTGCAGAGCGGACCCTCGTCGCGCGCCGTCTCGAACCACGCTGCCTCCTGCGGCGAAACAGGAATCAATGAGTCCCCGGCGCTTACCGCGTCGAGTCGCCGTCGGCCGATCTCGGTGCGGAGGGCGTCATCGTGGGCGATCAGGAACCTGAACGGGCTGCTGTCACGATAGTACTTGGCCAGGCAGTCGTCCTCGGAGAACGCGGTGCCTCCGAAGATCTGACCGGCGTTGTAGCTCAACGACCCCGGCTGCGGCCCGAAGGCATCGGCTGCCAGAATCTTGCGCACCGCCGCACCCAACCAGGCGTCGTCTCGCGGGCCCGGGTCCAGCAGGCTGAGCGTCTCGACGAGAATGCGCTGCGACTCCATCTCGGCGAGCATCTGCTTGACC
>JACZXM010000138.1 GCA_022571615.1 Acidobacteriota bacterium
CGATGACGGATTTAGCTGCGCGTATGACACCGCCGCAGCACGGGTATGCCCAGACTACCTCGTCAGGGTTATCCGCCTTCGCACGTTCTTGAACCGCCAACCAACCGTGATCGCCCTTGAGTGTTCTATCCCAAAATCCAGGATACTTTTCCGTCAAATCCAGTTGAGCAACAATTCCAGAAAGAAAAAAGTCGTGAAGGACAACAATTCCTGGTATATCATCTAATAACTTAAACATATGACCATGATAGTGAGAATTTCCAAAGTGATAAACTATTCTATCATAGCGGGAGTGATTTTCTCTAAACCAATTAACTGATCGAACTTTTGAACTTGATAGAACCCATTCGTCAACAACGTCCTCAACTTGCTCTACAACAACGTCAATATCGGTGGAGGCGTGCAGTACTACGCCAGCGCCTTCAAGGTGGACGGCACCAACAACAACTGGGCCGAGATGGGCGAGCCGAGGCAGAACTACCCGGCCGACGCGATCGCCGAGTTCAAGGTGACCCCGCATCAGTTCAAGGCCGAAGATGGCCTGGCCACAGGTGGTGTGCTCAACGTCGTCACGAAGTCCGGCACGAACAGGTTCCACGGCTCCGCGTTCTGGTTCTTCCGCGACGACAGCTTGAACGCGCTGGGGACCTTCCAGAGCCTGAAGCTGCCCTTCCGTCGTAACCAACGCGGCGCCACGTTCGGTGGGCCGATCGTCAAGGACAAGACCCACTTCTTCCTGTCGTACGAGCGCACGCAGCGGACGGACCAGTTCACGGTCAACACCGGAGGCGCCTGGCCGGCGTTCGACGGCGAGCACAACCGTGAGTTCTTCCGCCAGATGTACACGCTCCGCCTCGATCACCAGTTCAGTCCATCGAGCCGCTTCTTTTATCGGTACGGCAACGAGGACGAGGACGCTCCCGACAAGATCGCCGGCGGTCGCAACAACGACAGTCTCGGCTTCGCGGTGCCCCGCTGGTCGCACGTCGCAGGGCATACCTGGGTGGTCAACGACCGCGCCGTCAACGAGTTTCGCTTCCAGGCGGCGTTCGCCATGTACCAGGTGTACGGAAGCGGGGGTCGAGCCGAATACGATCCGACTTCCATCGACGGTCTCTCGCAAGCGGAGCTCGAGCAGCACCCGGCCTGGACCTCATGCGCCGTGCAGTTTCGTTACCCGAGCCTGAGCGTCGGCTCCTGCAATCTGCAAATGGGGCCCGAGCACCGCTACGAGTTCCGCGACGACTTCTCGCTGTTTGTGTCCGGGTCGGGCGCCGCGTCGCACGACTTCCAGGTCGGCTTCGATCTCAGCATCATTCCGTTCGAGGCCGATACCGGCGGTCAGCAGATGCGTGGCACCTGGAATTTCCCGAGCGACAAAGTGTACGATGCCGCCGACCCGTCGACCTTTCCCATCCGCTATTCGGCGGCGCGGGCTGCGGCCACCAAGATCACGGTGACCCACTTCAGCCCGTACATCCAGGACGACTGGTCACCGTCCGACACGCTGACCTTCAACCTCGGCCTGCGCTACGACCTGCAGCACAACTCGTTCAACGAGAACATCGCCAACGAGGCGCGCCTGCAGGGCATCAACGTGCCCTGGCACAACGGCGAGGTGGCTGGGTTCGGGACCACTGCCGAGCGCGGCGACAAGAACAACTTCGGGCCGCGCTTCGGGTTCGCCTGGAACCCGAACGCCGACGGTCAGCTCGTGATCCGAGGCGGTGCGGGCATCTACTACCAGAACATCCGGACGCTGCTCAATTTCTCCGAGCGCCTATGGCCGGCGCAGCGATCGATCTTCATCGTCAATCCGAATTTCCCGGATCCGTTCGGCGGCCTGAGCTTCGACGACTTCGTGGCGGCCTCGATCCCCAACATCAACCTGCTTGCCAACGACATGCGCAATCCCAGGGCAACCCAGCTCAGCCTCGGGGTCAGCAAGATGATCGGCGACAACTCCGCGCTCAGCGTCGAGGCCACCTCCACGAAGACGACCGATCTCGGCACGCGCCGCGACGTGAACTACGCAGTCAACGGCGTGCGCCCCTTCTCCCAATTCAGGCGCGCCCAAATGATCCAGTCGATCGGTGAGAGCGACTACAAGGCGCTGTTCGTGCGGTTCGAACGGCGCTTCAGAGGCGACCACCAGTACTTGCTGTCCTACACGCTTTCCGACGCCAACGAGGACCGCCTGGGCCTGCCGCCCAACCAGGACGACCTCAGCAACCTCTTCGGACCGGCCAGTGCGGACCGGCGCCACCGGTTCATCGCCAGTGGCATGGCGAGTCTGCCAGCCGGTCTTCAGGTCAGCGGGATCGTGTCGTGGAGCTCCTCGACGCCGTTCAACCCTCATTCGGGCCTCGACCTGAATGGCGACGGTCGCGGCAGCGATTACATCCCGGGGACCCACTACAACTTCGGCTGCCGAGGGCTTGATTTGGCGACCGTCAACGACTACCGGGCCACCCAAGGTCGGTCGTCCGTCGCTGAGCCCGTGTGCCCGAGTTTCTTCAACGTCGACCTGCGAGCAGCCAAGACTTTCGAGGTCGGCCGGGACCTCAGGCTCGAGATGATCGCGCAGGTGTTCAACCTGTTCAATCGTGACAACTTCCGGAATGGTACTGGCAACATGCGGTCCGGTTCCTTTGGTGTGCCCGTGAGCGCCTCTGACAAGCGGCAGTTGGAGCTCGCCGTGCGGCTCAGATTCTAGAAGATCAGCGATCAGGAACGCTCCGAGCTTTGGGGCCGGCGGTCAACGCACCGCCGGCCCCAATTCGTCATGGATTCGACGCGCTCGACACTAGCAGGCCGTGCTAGCCTCCCGGCAGAGCGCGGCGGACCGCCGGCGAACGGTGCAACGTGCGGGCTGGAGACATCACCACGTCCGTTTCGGAAATGGGTGCCGGAGTGGTCGGCACACAGGGCAGGGAACCGGAAGCAAGGTGAGGTAGGAAGTGGCAATGAGCGGACGGCCACCCGCGCTCGGGATGCTCCTCGTGGGGCCGTTGCTGCTGTCGGTGAGCTTCTTCGAGGCGGCAGAGGCACTGACTCCGACCCAATCATCCCGGTCCCGCGGGTCGGGCACAATCTCGGCCAAACACCGGGAGTTCATGGATATCGTCGCCTATATCATCGACAGGAACGAGAAGCGGATCTTCGGCAGCCTGACGACCGAGTGGCAGCGGAAGCGGTTCATCGAGGCGTTCTGGAAGCGTCGTGATCCGATACTGGTGACGCCGGAGAACGAGTTCCACATCGAGCACATGCGACGTTGGCAGTACGTCAACGACGTTCTGGCTCGGGACACGCCGATGCCCGGGTGGAGAACGGATCGAGGCCGCGTCTATCTAGTGAACGGTCCGCCCTTCCGCGTCCACCGGTATCCGAACACGCAACAGCTTTGGCCGCTCGAAGTCTGGGAGTACCGTGACTCGCCCAGACCCGGAATGCCTAGCTTCTACCAGATCATTTTCTTCAAACCACGGGTGTTCAACGAGTGGCGGCTCTACTCTCCGACCGTGGACGGACCCGAGGCACTGCTGATCGCCACACCAGCGAGCATGTCTCAGATCGACCTACCGCGCATCGCCAGCAAGTTCCCGATCGTTTTTTCGGCGGCGCAGCGAGTCGCGCCAGGCTATGGGGCGCTCGGCTCGGAGGCGGTGATCGCCCGGACGATGGCACCCCCACCGCCGCCGCGGCCACTCGGTCTCTACTACACGCCTGAAGGAAACGTGGATGTGGCCTTTTTGAGCGCCGGCCCCATCCAACTCCACATACAGGCGATCGGGTTTGCGCATCCGGAGCTGGAGGGATACCTGGATATCGCTATCGAGGTGCCGGCGTCGGAGACGACCTTCGTCCAGGTGGACGATCACTACGTGGCCAACTACGAGGTCGAGTTGGAGATCGAGACCGACGGTGCCGGAACGTGGCGAGACACGAAGCGCCAGCTCGTGGCCCGCATCCCGAAGGACGAGTTCGAGCAAGTCCGCAACCTGCCTATCCTGTTCCGTGAGCGTGTCTGGGTGCTCCCCGGGAGCTACCGCGTGCGCGGCTTGCTCACCGAGGTGGCGACGCACCGGGTCGGCGCCGCCAACGCCGTAGCCTCTGTCCCGTCCCTGGCGGAGCTGGTGGTCGGTTCTCCGAGCCTCTTCTACGTGACCGAGGACCTGCGTGCGGGAGGTGATCGAGGCGACTGGCGACCGTTTATTCCTTGGGTCGGAGAGCGCCTCCGTCGTGGCTACCCGGTCGGCTGCGTCGTCCGCGTGCTTCAGAAGGGCGATGAAGCCGCTGACGGCCTTGCTGCCCCGCCGCAGAACCTGGAGATCGAGTATCGATTGCTACGGTCGGGCTCTGTTGTCTGGAGCGACCACTGGTCCGGTCAGCCCGCACCGCGGTTGGACGGCAGCAGCTGGAGCGTCGCCCGGACGTTGCATCTGGAGGAACTGCCCGTCGGGAAATACGAGCTCCAAGTGATCGCCAGGCTGGGCGGAAGCGACGGGGCTCCGCCGACGGAGCTCGGCTTGGCCGGCCGCAGGAGCATAGAGCTCGTCGACGAGTTCCTGCCGCTCGCGCGACTGCTGCCGGCGCGTTCGGCGCAAGAGGGAATGGCCAGCGCGCACCATCGCATCGGGCAGCAATTCCTCCGACGCAACGACTTCGCTTCGGCGCGGGAACACTTCGAGCGTGCGGTGCGGCTGGAGCCGCAGAACCCGATATTCCAGATCGACGCCGCGAAGACTCTCCTGCTGGCTGGCGAGCTCTCGGTGGCCGAGTTCCTGCTGGAGGGGGCGACGACTCGCGCGCCGGACAACCAAGAGGGCTGGGCGACGCTTGGACTGCTTCGCATCCAGCAAGGCAACTTTCCCGGCGCAATCGATGCATACCAGCAGAGTCTCGACGTCGCTCCTGGCACGGCAGTGGTCTACAACGGTCTTGCCGAGGCCTATCTGTCGATCGGGGAAACGCCGCGCGCGCTGGAGATGCTCGAACTGTCACTGCAGATCAACCCCGAGCAGGAGCAAGTGCGCCAGCTCCGGGATCGACTCAGGCGCGGCGATGGTGGATAGGAGCCCGTGGCAGAAGGGGCATGGGTCGCGCGCCGGTCGCGTTCTTGTCGGATTATCTGGAGACCGAAGATGACTCTTTCACTCAAGCCTGCTCTGACCGCCATGGTCATCGTGGGCATCGTCGTGGGTTTCAGCGCCTCTGCCGCGCTAGCGCAGGCGACCTTTATGGGTCGAGTCGTGGACACGGTCGGCGCTCCGATCTCCGACGTGACCATAACGCTTCGCAACCTCGACAACGGGCAGGTAGTGCAGCTGCAGAGCGACCAGAATGGCAAGTATTTCCGACGCGCTTTGACGATCGGACCTTACGAGCTGACCTTCGAGAAGGAGGGCTACGTCACGGTTCGAGACCGGCGTCGGCTCAGAACGGGGCGGACCGAGCACGATTCGGTGATGGCGCCGGCCGTGGTTGTGCGCATGGATCTGGGATCGTCGCCTGAGTATGCCGCGGCCTTCGAGGCGTTCAACGCGGGCGAGCTGGTTCGGGCGATCGAGATCCTGACTCCGGTCGTAGAGGCCGAGCGAGACTTCGCGGCAGGGTTTCTCCTCCTTGCTCGCTCGCACTTCGAGCTCGGGCAGTGGGAGAATGCGATTGTCGACTATCGGCGTGTCATCGAACTGCAGCCGGGTATGGCCATAGCGTACCTGGATATCGGTGTTGCGTACATGGAGACCGGCGATCTCGAGAGCGCATCGGGCAGCTTTGAGAAGGCGCTGGTGTTGCAGCCGGAGGATGCCTCCGTTCACTACAACATCGGGACGATCTATATCCAGGCCGATCGGGTAGACGAAGCCATCGTCTACCTTACCAAGGCGACCGAGCTCGACCCCGAGTCGGCTCTGTCGCACAAGGCCCTTGCGTTTGCCTTGGTGCGGCGCTCGGACATGGAGGGAGCGATTCGCCACCTGGAGCGGTACTTGGAGATCGCGCCGGACGCTCCGGATGCTGAGGAGATGGCCAATCTCCTGGAGCAGTTGCGCGGCTCATGAGACACGGCTCGCTGGCGGCCCAGCCCGTTGGTGGCTGGCAGGGGCCGATCGTCGCTATGCTCGTGGTCGCTGCCGGATCGCTGACGCCGCCGGTCTTGGCCGCCCACACCGTGGGTCAGGGCGGTGGCCGCGCCGCGTTCGCGCCGGGAACCGGGAGAGCACTCGCTCAGGCGACCTCGGTAGACGAGTTGCTGCTGCAGGCGGCGGAGGCGGCGCGCCGTGAGGACTGGCGCCGGGCCCGTGATTTATTGGAGCGAGCCCGGCAATTCGGACCACCTCGGACCGACGTCCTGTTCAACCTCGGCTTGGCGCTCGAGAGAATGAGCGAGCCGATCGAGGCTGCGACCGCATACAGAGAGGCGCTGGAGGCGAATCCGGACTCGGTACCGGCGGCAGAGAACCTCGCCTCGCTGCTCGCAGATCACGGAGATCTCGACGGTGGGATCCATGTGCTGACCGCAGCGCTCGATCGACAGCCTCTGGCTGGGAGCCTGCACTATCACCTGGCGCTGCTGATCTTCCGCAGAGAGCAACGGCCCAACGAGGTGGCGATCCAAAGCCTGGAGCGGGCCCAGGAGCTCGGCTACACGCAGCCCCACTTGTACCTGCTGCTGGGGCGTGTGGCTCGTGTGCTGGGGGAGTCCGATAGAGCGGCGGCCTTCCTCCGCAACGGACTGTCACAGGCCCCTGAGGACCCTGAGTTGCTGCGCGAGCTCGGGCTGGCCTTGGCGGCGCGGGAGGAGCTGACTGAGGCTGCCGATGCGCTCGCTCGCGCCGCCGCGCTCGCACCCAACAACGCCGGGTTCGCGGTGGACCTCGCCGGCGTTCTGCTCCGCGCGGGGAGACCGTCCGAGGCGCTCCGGATCCTCGCGCCTTTCGATGAACGGGACGATCCGGATGTTGTCTATCTGGTCGGCCAGGCGCAGGGGAATCTCGGGTTACCGGCGGCTCGCGAAACGCTCCGTTGGTTCCAGGAGTTGAAACGTCGGCAGAAGGACAAGACGGAAGCAAGCGCTCGCGCCAAGGCGGAAGTGGGTCAGGGAATCTTGAGCTGGGAAGCGGGAGATCTGGAAGCCGCAGCAAGGGACTTCGAGCGAGCGCTCGCCGAGCGTCCGGGCTGGCCACCCGCCCTTTCCTACTTGGCCGCGGCGCGTCTGGAGTCGGGAGAGGTGCAAGCGGCCATTAATCTCGCGGAGGAGGTCCTGGAAATCGACCCCGACAACGCACAGGCGCTGGTAGTGCTCGGTCGGGCGCGGATGCGAACGGCACCGGCGGAGGGACTGGTGTTCCTC
>JACZXM010000139.1 GCA_022571615.1 Acidobacteriota bacterium
GCTCGCGTTGCGCTCGACAAGATCACCGACGAGCTCCGCATGGTGGGCTATGACGTGGGCAACATCGTCGACGTGATGACGCAGGCCGACGACTTTTCCTTGCAGTTCGTCGGCGACATCGACACCGGAGCGGCCGACGGTCCCTGCGGGGCGGCAATCGAGGGTTCCGAGTACGGCGGAGCCGAGCGGGTCACGTACACGTTCGATACCAACACCGCAACGCTTTCGCGTGCAATCGATTGCTGGGACGGCACGGTATGGATCGCAGGATCGGCCGCGGCGCCGGTGTTGACCGATCTCGATGTCCTGACTCCGATCTTCCAGTTCATGGACGCCACCGGCACCACGATCCCACTGGGCGGCGGCCCACTCGATGCAGCGCAACGTGGCCAGGTGCGCTCGGTGGTCGTGGTGTTTGACCTCGTCGATTTCGACAAGACCCAACAGATGGGCGATGCCCACACCAATCTCGTGTTGCAGACGCAGGTGAGATTGCACAACCTCGAGGTCCCGCCGGAGGCGAGCGAGTAGGTCTAGAGGAATGACGCCGTCCACTCCCACCTTCCGATTCGACTCGGTCTCGTTGCTGCGCAACCTTCTCCTGATGTGCGTGAGCATCGAGCTACTGTTCTTCGCGCTCGACTACCACGTCAATTACGCCGGCCTCGGCAGCGGTTCGATTCGGAGGCTCTTCAGCACCTCCCGTGAAGACAGTCTTCCCGCCTGGTTCTCGATCATGCAGACAGCGATGGTGGCCCTCACCGTCTGGCTCGTCTATCTGCTGGTGCGCCGCCTCGGCACGCGTTGGCAAAGGGCCGGCTGGCTGACGCTGGCGCTGTTCTTCAGCTATCTGGCGTTCGACGACGGCGCGCGCATCCACGAGCGCGTCGGCACTGCGTACCATGAGTACTTCTCGCAAGCCAGCGCCACATTCGGTGCCCGGACGCTGGAGCTGTTCCCCAGCTACCGCTGGCAGATCGTCTTCATGCCGATTTTCGCCAGCATGGGCGTATTCATGTTCGTGTTTCTGCTCGGCCAGCTCCGCGGCTGGAAGCCGAAGGTGGTGGTTTTTCTCGCCCTCACCTGCCTTGCGGGGGCGGTCGCGCTCGATTTCCTGGAAGGGCTGGACGAGGACCACTGGCTTAACCCCTACACCGCCATCGCCAATACCTGGCAGCTCGATTACTGGAGCGCACGAACATTCGGCAGAAGCCCCTACGCGACCCTGGTGCACTTCTCCAAGTCGATCGAGGAAACGGTCGAGATGTTTGCGATGACGCTGTTGTGGGTGGTGTTCCTCGGTCACTTCACCTGGCTCGCGCGGGACCTGCGAATCCGTTTCGCACCGGCGCCTGCTTGCGACCAATCTCAGGCGTCGGCTGCACCGCAAGAGTCGGTGTCATCGGCAGTCCCGCAGGCCGGCTGAGTCAGGAGGCCTTCGGGAGCGCCTGCACCTCTCCCTCCGGCTGGTGCAGCAGCCACCATTCCTCGGCGCCGCCCGGCGTCCCACGGAGACCAGCGCTCGACACCGACGCCGCGGCAGTGCCGGCGACCTGTGTTGACGCGGGCATGAGGCTCTTCTTGGCTTCTTTACCGTCAATCTTCGCCGTCCGCCCAGCGGCGGTTTCATCCTGGTAAGATCGGAGGATCCTCTGGAAGCTTACCGGCACCGCAAATGACGATGAATCGGTGGCGAGCCCTCGCCACGATGTTGGTTGTGATCGTTGCCGCCAGCACGCTCGGCGCGGCCGGCAGGACCGGCCCCTCCACTGGCACCCAGGACGCCGACGACGAGGAGGTCGAGTTCGCACACGCGCGCGCTGAACTGGTCCGTACCCTGCGGAGGCAAGGTATAGAGGACGACCGGGTGCTCGAGGCGATCGGTCGAGTGCCTCGTCACGAGTTCGTGGGCAGCGACCTGCGCCACGAGGCCTACGGCAACTACCCGCTTCCCATCGGTCACGAGCAGACGATCTCCCAGCCCTATATCGTGGCGCTGATGAGCGAGGTGCTCCATCTACAGCCGGGAGACCGAGTTCTGGAGATCGGCACCGGTTCCGGCTACCAGGCCGCGGTTCTCTCCGAGATGGGCTGCGAGGTCTACAGCATAGAAATTGTCGCCGAGCTCGCCGAAGCGGCCTCAAAGACCCTGAGCCGACTCGGGTACGAAAGCATCCACCAGCGCGTCGGAGACGGCTACCTGGGCTGGCCCGAGCGGGCTCCTTTCGAGGCGGTGATCGTGACTGCCGCACCCATCAGCATTCCACGGGCCCTCGTGGATCAGCTCGCCGCCGGCGGTCGCATGGTGCTCCCCATCGGCGAGCAGTTCGGCAACCAGACGCTGACCGTGGTGCAAAAGGACGCGACGGGACGAGTCTCGACCCGCGAGATCGCTGCGGTTCGCTTCGTCCCGATGGTCAAACAGCGTTCGCAATGACCGTCCACCGGGCTACTAGCGCTAGCCCTGGCTGCCGGTTGCGAGATCCAGGAACTGCCTGGCCATCCGCGGCCCGGCGCCCTCATCCTCGTGCTTGAAGAACACGAACGCCTCGCTCCAACCGGTGTCGAGCACGCGCTGCACCCACCCCGCCATGGCCTCGTCGTCGTAGTTGTCACGGCGCAAGCGCAGGTAGCCCCATCCTGCTGTGGGCACGAACGGGACCTCGATCTTGCCGCCATCGGCAATCACGAGTGCGGCGTCGTGTCGCCGCAGAAGATCGAATACCTCGTCCGCGAACCATGAGTGGTGCCGGAATTCCAACGCCACCCGCTGGCCGGACGGAATCCGTTGGAGGAAGGCGTCGAGCCGCCCCAGGTCGATCTTGGCGTAAGGAGGCAACTGGAACAGGTGCGCCCCAAGGCGTGGCCCCAGAGGCAGTGTTGTATCGAACAGATATCTCAGCAGGTCGTCGACCTCGTGCAACCGCGCGTGGTGGGTGATACGGCGGCTGGCCTTGAGGACGAACCGGAAGGGCTCCGGGCTCGCTTCGGTCCACGCCTGGACCATTTTTGCCGACGGCATCCGATAGAACGTGTTGTTGACCTCCACCGCCGGCAGCTTGCTGCAATAGTGCTCGAGCATGCGCGAGGCCGGGAGATCGGAGGGATAGAAGTTGCCCTTCCATGCCTTGTAGGAGTATCCACTCGTCCCCGACAAGAGTCTCATGCTACTCCTCGTCAGACTCGGTTGGAGAGTCCGCGTCGGCGGCGTGCTCGAGCAGATCGCCGGGCTGGCAGTCGAGCGCACGACAGATCGCCGCAAGGGTGGTGAACCGGATGGCACGTGCTCTTCCGGTCTTCAGGATCGACAGGTTCTGAGGCGTCAGTCCAGTCTGGTCGGCCAACTCCTTGAGCATGCGCTTGCGGCGCGCCAGCATGACGTCGAGGTTGACGATGATCGGCATGCTCAGACCGTTAGCGATGCCTCTTCCTTTAGATCGCAGGCGATGCTCATGAGGTGGCCGATGACGATGTTGGCCACCCCCGAAAGCGTGCTCATCGCCACACCCTGTTTTTCACGAGTGAATTAATGACAAACGTTAATTACACAACGAAGAACAAGATGTCAACCCAGCGCCCCTTGCTGCCGCTGTTGGCTCAGCGATCGTGCAGGGACCTGCCGCCCTTGTACAGCAGCCACACGGCCACCATTTGCACAACGTGGTACAGGTCGTTGTGGTTGAAGTGACGGTGCAGTGTGAGACCGCTCTGCTGTACGGCGGCGCCGATGAACGAGAGCACCACCCCGGCACTGATCCACGCCGCGCTCGCTCGCCCACGTCGCAACTCCCAGAGCTGTATCACCAGCACGATCGACATCGCCGGAACATAGTCGTAGATGACGTAGAGGAACGCGTCGTGGTTCAGCATCCACCACCAATACCCGAGTAGCTGGGCCGTCGCCAGCCACAGGAGCAGCCGGCGCGCCCGCTCTTGCAGGGATGACAACGCCGTCGAGGCGACGAAGAAGAACGCCATCAGGCCAACCGAGTAGACCGTCACCTTCCACAGGATCGCATCGGCGGTCTCACCAACCGTCAGGCGCAGGCCATGCGAAATCCCCCCCGTGGCGGCACCCAGAGCCATGCTCGCCATGGCCGCCGCCAGCAGGCGTGCGGAGCGCCGCGAGCTCTGCGGCCGGTCGCGCCACAACCGATAGGCGAACAGCGCGCCCAGGCACGCCAGCACCAGATCGGTCGCCATCGTCATCGGCTCGGTAATGCGCATCACTCTGCGAGTAGCCTGAGCTTCATTCGATCTCCTGGTTGAATGCGGTCGAGCACCCGCTGGCCCTCGACCACCCGGCCGAAGAGCGGATACTGCCCGCTCAAGTGCGGCTGCGGAGCCTGGGTGATGAAGAACTGCGAGCGACCGGTGTCGCGCCCCTCGAGAGCCAGCCCAACGCTGCCGGTCTCGTAGGCGATCGGCACATCCTCGCTCCGCAAGGACGGTGCGCTCCAAGGAGGTTGCATGCGTCCTCCGCCCTGTGCAACGAACCCCGCAACAACTCGATGAAACGGGCTGTCGTCAAAGAAGCCGGCCTCGATCAGACGGGTGAATTGAATTGTGGTAAGCGGTGCCCAATCCGCCCGCAGCTGCAGGGTAACCGTCCCACGGACGGTCGTGATCTCGACCAGGGGTGGCTGTGCCTGCAACTCGATCGCGCGCGCTGCGAGCGTTCGATAGTCATCCCGGTCACGGCCGGTCTCGAACCCGACCAGGACTGCCTCGCCGACCTGCCTCAGCCGCCGGTCGAGCTCGGGATCCTGGCCCAGCAGCCGCAGCGAATGCAGGCGCAAGGTGCGGTCGGGCTCGCCCAGCAGCAACGAGGCACGCCGGATCAACAACGATCGGTCGACAAGGTCGAGGGCATCGATGGCGCCGCGCCGGAGTGCGGTCGCCGCGGACCCCCGCCCGTCGAAGTACTGCCGCCAGAGGCGATCGGCGAGCTCGGCGCGTGCTACCCCCTCGAGCTGGACGGAACCATTTCGTAGCAGGTCGGCCAGCACCGAACCCGCCGCGGCCCGCAGCGGCAACGATGCTTCATCGAGCCAACGCTGGGCCAGCGTCCAAGCCCCGGGCGCGTCGAGTGTTGCGAGCTGGCGCAGCGTCGCAACCCGCACGCTGGTCGGCCCGAGGTCGAGCATCGCCGTTAACCAGAGCCGGTCGATCTGGTCGCCGGTTCTTGCCTGCGCGCGGGCGAGGGCGCTGCCCTCGAGCGGATGCTCCCGCAAGTATGCGGCGAGCCGTGCACGTTCTTCCTGGGTCACCTGCTCACCCATCTGCAGCCGCCGGCGTGTGCGCAGCATCGCCTCCTGGAGCGATGCTCCACCGGCCTCCATCAGGGCATCGAGCGCCACCACCCGGACCCCTTCCTCGTCCTCCGCCAGCGCCTCGAGCAATCGGTCCGCCGCCACGGCGCGGCGGCCGGCAACCGCCCCCAGCGCCCGCAGCGCACAGCGCCGTACATGCAGCCGCCGATCCAGCGACCGTCGCAGCACGGCCGTGAAAGCCTCGGTATCGGCCGCGCTCTGGCTTTCACGCCAGCCACGGCCGAGCCAGTTGGCCGCTTCGCACTGAACCCGCCAGTCACGGTCGCGCAGCAATCCCGGTGCAACCGCTTCGGCGATGCTCTGCGGCGCTGTCTGAAGCCCCTTGAGCGCCATTAGCCGAACCTCGGCGTCGGGATCATCGAGCAGCGGCGTCAGCAACGGCCAGGCGTTGGGATCGCCGGAGCGCCGTAGCCCGTGCGCCACCGCCAGCCGCACCGAGGCCTCTTCCCAGGTCGTGAACGGCCGATAGACAGCGACCTCCGCCTCCTGCTGGCGCCACCAGGAACCGAGCACTGCGGCTACCAACTCGGATGGCGGCCGCTCACGCGGCTCGCCGGCCGCGGCTTCCGTGAGCCACACGCGCAACGGCGAGCTCGCCTGTCCAACGATGCCAAGAGCCCAGGCCGCCTGCACGGCTACCGGCAGCTGGTCTTGGAGTCGTGGCAGCAACGCCTCGACCGCGCGCGACCGCAGCGCCCCTTCGATCGGTGGCTCCAGATCGTATTCCACACGTCCCAGGCCAAAGGCGGCTGCGGCACGTACTCGCGATTCCTGGTCGCGCAACATCTCGATCAGGCGCGGCACACTCGAGGGCAATCCGATCCGACCTACCGCCAAGACGGCGCGGGCGCGAATCGATCCGTCGCCGGAACGGGTCAAGTCCATGAGACCGAGCCCTGGGTCGCGCCGATCCTCGCCCTCGAGGATGATCGCCGCGGTCTCCAGGTCCAATGGCAGCGCCAGTGTCAGACCTCCGAGGTCCTGGGCCGCTGGTTCATCCGACCTCTGCCATCCTGACCGCGGCGGCACCAGCAGCAGCAGCAGCGTCGCCATCAGTAGCCGGATCATGAATCGCGCTCCCGCAGCGACTGCAGCTGCAGGCGTAGCGAGTCCAACTGGGCGAACGGCCGCAGCTTTCTTCCATCGAGCACAGCCACGGGAACGACTCCGATTAGGCTGTTGCTGAGCAACATCCCGCCCACCCGCGGCAGATCGCGACGGCAAATCGTACCTTCCTCGATCCACCCGGCATCGAGCAGATGTTTGCGGATCGTGCCCGGCAAGCATCCGTCGGTGAGCGGGGGTGTGAGCAGGCGTCCGTCGAGCTGGGCGATGACATTGCAGCGGCTGCCCTCGACGAGCCGCTCTCGCTCGTTCAGCAGCAGGCCCTCCCAAGCGCTCTGCCGCCGCGCCCGGCGACCCGCTAGCACCTGCAGCTGGCAGGAGGTTGACTTGATGCCGCACAGCGGGCTGCGAGAATCGATCCTCTCGCTGACCACCACCACCACCACCCCCTGCTTGAGGCTCTCAGGTGCGAGGTCGTGGTAGGGATTGGCCAAGATGACGCGAGTGGCATCGGCCGACGGACGGCCGCGTGACACCGTAATTCGCAGCCTCGCGAGTGGCCGGGGAGCGCCGTGTGCAACCTCGACCAGGGCGCGGTGCAACTGCTGCCGGGTTTCGGGGATGGTGATGCCAACGCGTTCGAGCCCCTGGCTCAGCCGGTCCAGATGCAGCCGGACATCGAGCGGCTCCCCGGACTCCACTCGCAGCGTCGAGAACACGGCGTCGCCTCGCTCGAAGCCACTGTCGTCCGCAAAAAGCCGCGCCTGATCGGAGGCAACCAGATCTCCGTTGACGTAGGCCGTCCGTGCCATCCGCATGCAATCAGCTCGCAGGTCGTGCTGCCAGCGCCTCGAAGAAGGCCCTCGCCTTGAGCAGCGTCTCTTCGCTCTCCGCCCCCGGGTCGGAATCGGCGACGACGCCGCACC
>JACZXM010000140.1 GCA_022571615.1 Acidobacteriota bacterium
TGCCCTGCTGATCGCCGCGCTCGTTGCCGCATCCGCGCCGGCATGCACATCGCCGCCAGCCGAGCCGGCGGCACCCGAAGAGGACGGCAACGAGATGCCGGAAGCCCTGTCGATGCTGGGCGCACCTCTGATGCGACCCACACTGAGCGAAACCCGGCGCCAGGAGCTCGGAGAAAAACTGGCTTCCGCCCGGGCTGCCTACGAAGCGGATCCCGGCGAGCTGTCACGGATCTGGCTCGGGCGCCGACTCGCCTACCTGAGTCGCTACAACGACGCCATCGCCGTCTTTACAGAGGGCCTGGAACAGGCTCCCCGCTCCTACAGGCTGCTGCGGCACCGGGGGCACCGTTACATCACTCTGCGTCGTTTCGAGGATGCGATCGCGGACCTGACTCGAGCTGCCGAGCTGTCGGCCGAGGTCGAGGATGAGATCGAGCCCGACGGGATTCCCAATCGGATCAACCGGCCGCTCTCGAGTACCAAGTTCAATATCTGGTACCACCTCGGCCTGGCGCATTACCTGCAGGGCGAGTACGAAAGCGCTCTGGCCGCATACCGCGAGTGCATGAAGGTATCCACGAACCCGGACCTGCTGGTCGCCACGACCGACTGGACGTACATGACACTCCGTCGCCTCGGGCGCCACCCGGAAGCCGCGGCTCTGTTGGAGCCGATCTCCGCACAACTGGAGATCATCGAGAACGCCGCCTACCATCGACGGCTGCTCATGTACAAGGGCGAGATCAACCCCCAGGAGCTTCTCGACCTGCGGGTCGAGGACGACTCGGACCTTGCCCTGAACCTTGCCACCCAAGGGTACGGCGTCGGCAACTGGTACCTGGTGCAAGGGGACCCTGAGACCGCCCGCGCGATCTTCCAACGCATCGTCGAGGGCACCAGCTGGGCTGCCTTCGGCTATATTGCCGCCGAGGCCGATCTTTCCCGCATGCCGCCGTTGGAGTAGCCCGATGTCTGGCAACCGCAGCGTCCGAACCCACTACCGCACCTGCAATCTGTGCGAAGCGATGTGCGGAATCGCCATCGAGCTCGACGGCAGCGAGATCCTGACGATCACCGGTGACAAGAACGATCCCCTCAGCCGGGGGTATATCTGTCCCAAGGCGGTGGCGCTCCAGGACATCTATCACGACCCGGACCGGCTCAAACGGCCGCTGCGCCGCACTTCGGACGGCTGGCAGCCTATGGAATGGGACGCGGCGTTCGACGAGGTTGCCGCCCGCCTTTTGGAAATCCAGCGCCAACACGGACGCGACGCGGTCGCTATCTACCAGGGCAACCCCACGGTGCACAGCTCCGGGACGATGCTGTTCGCCCCCGCCTTCTTCCGCGCCCTGGGAACCCGGAATCGGTTCTCGGCCACCTCCGTTGACCAGCTGCCGCATCACTTCGCCTCGTATTTCATGTTCGGACACCAATTGCTGATTCCGGTTCCGGACGTCGATCGCACCCATTTTCTGCTCGTTCTGGGCGCCAACCCTCTGGTTTCCAACGGCAGCTTGATGACCGCCCCCGGGATGCGCCGTCGGCTGCGGGAGCTGCGACAGCGTGGAGGGAAGCTGGTCGTCGTCGACCCCCGCCGCACGCCGACCGCGCAGGTCGCCGACGAGCACCTCTTCATCCGGCCGGGAACCGATGCGCTGTTCCTGCTGGCGCTGTTGCATACCCTCTACGAGCAAGACTTGGTGAACCTCGGCCCTGTGGCCGATCTGTGCGTAGGGCAGGAACGCATCGAGGCGCTGGTCGCCGAGTTCGCCCCCGAGCAGGTGGCATCCCGGACCGGCATCGAGGTCGAGGCCATCCGGCGCACAGCGGTCGCTTTCGCCTCGGCGCCCTCGGCGGTCTGCTACGGACGGGTCGGTGTGTCCACACAGGCCTACGGTGCCCTGTGCCATTGGCTGATCAATCTGCTCAACGCGTTGACCGGCAACCTCGACCGTCCGGGCGGCGCCATGTTCGCTGCTCCGGCGATCGAGACCGTCGACAGGAGAGGCGCCGGCCACTATTGCCGCTATTCGAGTCGCGTTCGCGGCGCGCCCGAATTCGGCGGCGAACTCCCCGTATCCACGCTCGCCGAGGAGATCCTCACCGAGGGCGACGGAAAGATACGAGCCCTGGTGACCTCGGCCGGGAATCCCGTGCTCTCGACCCCCAACGGCACCCAGCTCGAGCGCGCTCTCTCCGGCCTCGACTTCATGGTGTCGATCGACATTTATCTGAACGAGACCACCCGCCATGCCGATATCATCCTGCCGCCGACCACCGGGCTGGAGACGGATCACTACGACCTGATCTTCCACACCTTGGCCGTGCACAATACGGCCAAGTACTCGAGCGCGCTGTTCGAACCGGCCCCCGACGCCCGGCATGATTGGCAGATATTCCGCCAGTTGCGGAAACGCATCGAGGCCGGCGCGCCGCCGAAGCGGCTCGGTTCGCGCTTGCGCCAAGCCTGCCTGGACCGACTGGGCCCGGAACGGCTCCTTGACCTCGGCCTCCGACTGGGGCCCTACGGGGTGTGGCGCGGTCGGCGCTTCTCGCCTCGCGGCCTCAGCCTCCGCAAGCTCCGTCGCCACCCGCAGGGGATCGACCTCGGCCCGCTGCGGCCGTGTCTACCTGGCAGGTTGTTTACCGCCGACGGGCGAGTTCACCTGGCCCCCGCCGTTCTGGTCGATGACCTGCAGCGCCTGCGAGCGAAAAGCTCCCCCGCCGTGCCCTTCGACCCCCCGCTGTCGCTGATCGGACGACGGCAGCTTCGCTCCAACAACTCGTGGATGCACAACTCGTTGCGACTGGTCAAAGGCAAGGACGCCTGCACGCTGCTCATGCATCCGGCCGATGCTTCCGTCCGCAGCATCCGAGATGGAGAGACCGTCGAGGTCAGCTCGCGAGTCGGTCGCATCAACATCGCGGTCGAGCTCAGCACCGATATGATGCCGGGCGTGGTGAGCATTCCCCACGGCTGGGGCCACGGTCGGCCGGGCGTCGAACTGCAGACCGCGCACGCGCACGCCGGTGTCAGCATCAACGATCTGACCGACGATCAACGGGTTGATACGCTTTGCGGCAACGCGGCCTTCAGCGGTGAGCCGGTCACCGTTCGCGGCAAGCGACCACCGGCAGCGCCTCTCGTCACGTAGCAGCTAGCAGAAAGAGCCTCTTCCATGCGCGAGATCCGAACCAACGATGAAGAACTCCAGAAGTTCAGGCACCACCCGGACAGCCAGCCGGTGGTGATGCTCAACCTGCTGCGATTCAAGAGCTCGACCGACCGCGGCGAGAGCGGCCTGGCAGCGTACGCCCGCTACATGCAGAACGCCGCCCGCTTTCTCGAGCAGGTCGGAGGCCGTCTTCTGTGGCAGGGCACAGCCGACCAGTTGATCATCGGCGGCCCCGAGGATCGATGGGACCGCGTCCTGTTGGTCGAGTACCCCTCGCGCGCCGCGTTCCTGCAAATGGTCGGCAATCCCGAGTTCCAGGCGGTGCAGGTAGATCGCAAGGCCGCACTCGAGGAAACGGTTCTCATCGCCACCACGACCGAGCGCAGCACGTTGGGCCCAGAGTAGCGAACCCTAGCAGGCCGTGGCAGAAGTGTGGTGGGCTGCTAGCAGGCCCCGTCGTTGATCGGCTCCTTGTCATTCTTTTTCTCGATCGACACCTTGTGAAGTCACCTGACGAGCCTCGTATTCCGGTAGCTCGTCGATCTCCGATCAGCGCTGCACCCCGACGACCTCGTCGGCCGTCTCTGCTTCCTCTTCCTGGCCACAGGTCTCGCTCACCGGCTCCATCTCCAGCGCCTCGGTGAAGGTGCAGATGTAGCGCCGCAGACGATCGAGCTGCAGCCGCGGCTCGCGGATGCCGTGGCCCTGGCGTGGATAGGAAACATACGTCACGTCCTTGCCGAGATCCTTGAGGGCGCGGTAGAACTCGACCGCCTGCGCGGGGGGAACGCGGGCATCGTTGGCTCCGTGCATGATCAGGATCTTGGCGGTCACGTTCTTGACATATCGGATCGGCGACAGCCGCCGGTACAACTCCTCGCTGTCCCACGGCGTGCCGAGAAACCAGCCCAGGTAGTTGGAGATGTCGGTGGTGCTGTACATGCTGTATAGATTCGACAATCCGGCCCCCGGCGAGATGACCTTGAATCGATCGGTCTGGGTCGACATCCAATAGGTCATGTAGCCGCCGTAGCTCCAGCCGTGGGCCACCATGCGGTCCGGATCGACCCAACCCCAGTCGATGACCGCGTCCACCCCGGTCATGATGTCGTCGTAGTCGCGCACCCCCCAGTAGCCGACGTTGGCGTTGAGGAACTCCTGCCCGTAATTGGAACTGCCACGGAAATTGGGCTCGAGCACCAGAAAGCCGTTGCCCGCCGCCATCTGGTGCGCGGCGCTGAACGAGGTCAGCCGTGCCCCGCTGGGCCCCCCGTGCGGGTTGAGGATCAGCGGGTAGCGCGTGCCTTCCTGGTAGCCCACCGGCAGGTGCACCACGCCCTCGATCTCCTGGCCCTCGCTGTTGTTCCAGCGCACCACCCGCACCTCGGCGAGCTCGATGCCCTCCTCTCGGATCCAGGCGTTGGCGTCGGTGAGCGAGGTAGCCTTCGACAGGTCGTCGGCGGGCGCGGTGTAGAGGTCCGACGGGGTGCTGGGGTCGCTGTGCACCCAGACCCAGCGGCCGCCGTCGGGCGAAAGCTCGAAGCTGCGGTTGGCTCCCGCAGGCGGGTCGTGGGCGAGCCACTCGCCGGTGTCGATCTGCACCGAGAACAGGTTGGTGCGCGTACGATCGCCAGTGCTCCAGTAGATGTCGGTTCCGTCGGGGGTCCAGATCGGAGCGCCGAAGTTCAGGTCGAAGTCCTCGAGCAAGATCTGCGGCTCGCCACCCTCCGCCGGGATCAGGTAGAGCGCGTTGTACCAGGTGGTGGTGCTGGTGTGTGCGTTGGCCGCAAAGGCGATCGTCTTGCCGTCGGGCGACCAACGCGGCGAGGTGTCCGGCCCCGGGTTCTCGTAGAGCATGAAGGGCTCGGAGCCCTCCTCGACCCCGACGACCCAGATGTTGCTGTTCCAACCGTCATCGAGGTTCGTGGTGGGTCGGGTCACGTATGCGATCCGCGTCGAATCCGGCGCCCAGCGGGGGTCGCTGACGGTGAAATCGCCCTCGGTCAGGCGACGACTCTCGCCGCCGTCCAGATCGTGCACCCACAGATGCGTCCAACGAAACTCCGTGTCGACGACGATCGCGTCGTCGTGCTCCTTCTCGCGGCGCTTCTGCTCCTCGGTCTCCGGATCACGCGCGGTGAACAGGATCTTGCTGCCATCGGGGGAGATCCTATAGCTGGCAATGCCGTCCTCGTGATCGGTCACCTGCCAGGCCTCGCCGCCGTCCGAATATAACGCCCAGACCTGCGTCTCGTCCTCACCCCGGTCGGCCAGGAATGCGATCTTGCTGCCATCCGGATACCAGCTCGGCGAGGTGGCGGACTTGTCACCGTGGGTGAGCTGGCGGCGACCGTCGCCATCGACACCGACACGCCAGACCTGGGTCGTGCGCACCAGATCATCCGACTCCATGTCGCGCCCGGCCTGGCTGTAGAGCACCTGCTGCCCGTCGGGGGAGACATGGGGCGCGGACACGGTGTTGATGCGCAAGGTGTCGAGCGCCGACAGGACACGCTGCCCCTCGGACGGCGTCTCCTCCTGCGCCACCGCCGGCACCAGCACCGCTACGGTGAGCAGGGAAACGAGCGTGAGCACTGGCAGGCCGTGGTGGAAGCGTGGTGTTACGCCAGACAGCATGTTCTTCCTCGCGGTTCAGAGGTCGTAGATCTCTCCGTACTTACGGCGAATGTACGCGAGCCAGCTCTCGGCTTCCAGGTCGCCGCCGGTAATCGCATGCAATAGCTCGCTGGCAGTGAACTTGCGGCCATGGCGGTGGACCCGGTCGCGCAGCCAACCCAGCAGGGCGTCGAACCGCCCTGCGGCGAGCTGTTCGTGCAACCCGTCGATCTGTTCGCTGGCGCGCGCGAATAGCTGCGCCGAGATCAGGTTGCCGAGGGTGTAGGTCGGGAAGTACCCGATGGCGCCGAGCGACCAGTGAATGTCCTGGAGCACACCATCGGCGTCAGCTCTCGGTGTCAGGCCGAGAACCTCATCCATCTTGGCGTTCCACGCCTCGGGCAACTCGGCCACCCCAAGCTCCCCGCTCACCATCGCGACCTCGAGCTCGAATCGCACCATGATGTGCAGGTTGTAGGTCACCTCGTCGGCCTCGACGCGGATCAGCGACGGCGCCACGCGGTTGATGCCGCGGTAGAAGGTCTCCAGCGGGATCGCACCGAGCTGCTCGGGAAAGACCTCTCGCAGCCGCGGGTAGTAGAAGCGCCAGAACGGACGCGAGCGGCCCACCAGGTTCTCCCACAGACGCGATTGTGACTCGTGCATGCCGAGCGAGGTCCCGGCAGCCAGCGGGGTGCGCTCGAGCGCCGGGTCGACGCCCTGCTCGTATAACCCATGGCCCGCCTCGTGCAGGGTCCCGAACAGCGCTGAAGGCAGGAAGTCCGGCTGCACCCGCGTTGTGATGCGCACGTCGGTGGTCGAGAAACTGGTCGAGAACGGGTGTGCCGAGCGATCTTGACGGCCGCGATCGAAGTCGAACCCGAACCGCTTGACGACCCGCAGCCCGAAGTCCAACTGCGCCTGCTCTGGATATCTGCGGTGCAGGAACGCGTCATCGGGCGCAGGCCGCGTGCCGATCGCCTGCACGATCGGCACGAGCTGCTCGCGCAAGGCGGCGAAAATGTCGGCAACACGCGCCGTGCGCATCTGTGGCTCGTACTCGTCGAGCAACGCGTCATAGGGCGATGCTTCGTAGCCATACGCCTCGGCCTTGCGCAGCACCAGCTCCAGAACGCGCTCCAGATGCGGTTGAAAGTGCGGGAAGTCGGAGGAGGCCCGCGCCTCCTTCCACGCCTGTTGCGCCAGAGCGGTGGTCTTGGCGAGCTCCGCGACAAGGTCGGCTGGCAGCTTGGTCGCCTTGTCGTAGTCGCGCCGGGTCACGCGCAGCAGCCGCGCGTCGTCCGAGTCGTCGGCAAGATCGAGCACCAGTGGCTCGCACTCCGCGAGCAGCCGGCCGATCTGCTCGGAGGTGAACATCTCGTGCGCCATCCGGCCGAGCGTGGCGAGCTGCTGCGCCCGCGCCTCGACCGCTCCGGCCGGCATGTAGGTCTCCTGGTCCCATCCCAGCAACGCCTGGGCGGCGTTCA
>JACZXM010000141.1 GCA_022571615.1 Acidobacteriota bacterium
TCGCAGGATCAACTGCATGGGTGGATCCATGTCGTGGTTGAGGGCGCACCTCATCGGAGCGGTCCCGGCTGAGGATGGCGGCGCGCGCTCGGCAGGGCCTGATTTGCGGAGGATGCGGATGCGAAGACAGTTCCTGATCGGCTCGGTGCTCGTTCTCGGAGCGGTCGCGGTGGGTGCACGCTTGAACCCGCTGGTGCTGTGGTCGTTGGTCGTGATCGGACCGCTGGTGGTGCTGGGATTGGTCGATCTGCTGCAGACACGGCATACGATCCGGCGCAACTTTCCGGTTCTCGGGCGTTTCCGCTACTTGTTCGAGGCGATTCGGCCGGAGATCAATCAGTACTTCGTGGAATCCAATACCGACGGCATGCCATTCAGCCGCGAGGAGCGGTCGGTCGTGTACCAGCGCGCCAAGGGCGCGCTCCAGACTCTTCCGTTTGGGACCCAGCGCGACGTCTATGCTCCCGGCTACGAGTGGATCAATCACTCGCTAGCTCCGACCCACGTGGAGGCCGAGGATCTGCGGGTCATGGTCGGTGGTCCGGATTGCAGGCAACCCTATAGCGCCAGCCTGCTGAACATCTCGGCCATGAGCTACGGGGCGCTCAGCCGGGCCGCGGTGCTGGCCCTGAACGGTGGCGCCAGGGACGGGGGGTTCGCCCACAACACCGGAGAGGGGGGAATCAGCCCCTATCACCTGGAGCCGGGCGGCGATCTTATCTGGCAGGTCGGCACCGGGTACTTCGGCTGCCGGACGCCGAGCGGCGGCTTCTGCGAGCGGACGTTTGGCGAACAGGTCGCACACCCGGCGGTGAAGATGATCGAAGTCAAGCTCTCGCAGGGCGCCAAGCCGGGGCACGGGGGAATCCTGCCGGCGGCGAAGGTCACCGAGGAGATCGCCGCGATCCGCCACGTCCCGATGGGACAGGACGTGCTGTCGCCTCCTGCGCACAGCGCCTTCTCCACTCCGATCGAGATGATGGAGTTCATCGCCCGGTTGCGCGATTTGTCGGACGGCAAGCCGGTCGGGTTCAAGCTCTGCGTGGGCAAGAGGCGCGAGTTCCTCGCGCTATGCAAGGCGATGGAAAAGACCGGGATCACGCCGGACTTCATCACTGTCGACGGGGGCGAGGGAGGGACGGGTGCGGCGCCGCTGGAGTTCTCCAACCGCGTCGGATCGCCGGGGATCGAGGGGCTGATGTTCGTGCACAACGCGCTGGTGGGCTTTTCCGTACGCGATCGGATCCGGGTTGTCACCGCCGGCAAGGTCACCACCGGCTACCACATGATCAAGAGGCTGGCGCTGGGGGCAGACCTGATCAACTCGGCGCGCGGCATGATGCTGGCGCTCGGGTGCATCCAGGCTCTCCGGTGCAACGACAACCATTGCCCGACAGGGGTCACCACGCAGAACCCCCAGCTGGTGGCGGGGCTGGTGGTGCAGGACAAGCGGCCGCGGGTGGCGTCGTTCCATCGCGAGACACTGGCGAGCGTCGCTGAGCTGCTAGGGGCGATGGGCCTGAACGCACCAGAACAGCTGCGTCCATGGCACATCATGCGGCGGATCAACCCGGTCGAGGTGCGCCACTACGGTGAACTGTTCGAGCATCTCGAGGACGGCTGCTTGCTCAGGGAGCACCACCCGCCTGAGTCGTTCGCCCGAGCGCTCCGAGCTGCAACCGCCACTACCTTCCGGCACGCGGCTTCCGGAAACTAGTTACACGACACCGCGCCGGCGCTCGACTCGCCCCGATGCCAGGGCGCCATTACAGTCGCCACGCACATGTTCAAACACGCGGCACCGGCGAAGCCAGCACCGTGTGATCCTTGACTTCCACCACAGCCCGCTACTGCAGTAGGGCCGAGAGCAGATGTTTGAGCTGGGCTTTGGCGGGACGTGCCTGATCGAAGATCTCGTCGGCCTTGTAGAACTCCAGCATCCGGATATCGACCAGGTCGGGTTCGATGTAGATGGTCGGTGGGCGTTGGCGCAGCTTCTGGCGGACGATCGACATCTGCATGATCTGATAGGTGTTGAAGATCGCCGCGGTGAGGTTGGGCGGCTTGTTGGAGCGCCTGCGCCGCTTGCCGACGACGTTGATCGCGATCACGGTATCGCAGTCATCCTGGAGCAGATCGAACGGAACCGGGTTCACTGAGCCGCCATCCACGAGCACCACACTGGTACCGGCGATGCACTTGGGCCGCACCCCGAGCTCGTCGAAGACTTCGAGCATCAGAACGTGTGCCAGCCCGCGGGCTCCGCCGCCACCCAACGCGAGTCCGAGATGCACCGACGCGCTCCCCTGTTGCTCCGGACCGCAGTCCCACCGCCTATGCTTCCAGGTTACACCGCTGAGCGGGGACCGCGTGAGCGCACGATTTGGCTTTGGCGGCAAGGGTCAATGGCGGACAATGGCTGACGTGATGGGTCCGTTCCGTCCCACCAACGGTCAAGCGTGCGGGGAACGCAATCATGCACGAGCGCCTCCGTGACGACCTCAACGTCAGTCACGCGTTCATCAACACACTCACCGCCGCGTACCAGGGCGCCTATGCCTTCGAGCAGGCGCTAGGGCAGCTTGGCGCTACCGACGCCGAGGCGCGCGCTGATGCGGTGAGCGAGCGCATCGACGAGATCAACGCCTGGTGGGCCGTGTTCAAGCGCCACGAGCCGCTGTTGGCGGTGGGCACCGAGCTTTCCCCCGACGCGGTTCGGGCCTGGCAGTTGCTAGGCGATGCGGAGGAACGGCTCCGTGGCCTGGCGAACGAGATGAGGCCCGCAGCGGAGACCCGGGCCCTGTTTGCCGACCGCACGGCCCTCTATCTGCGGGTTGCCTGCTTCTGCGAGTCGGCCTACGCGGGTGAGCATTTCGTTCACGGGCTCATCTGCTACGGAGACGTGATGAACATGCCCGACGTCTCGGATCAGTATCGCCAACACCTGCAATCGTGCCAGGCGCAGGTTCGGGAGGCGCATACGGTTCTGTCGCGCGCGGTACAACTGCCCGGAGCACCTTCCGAGGCCGAGGTGGCGGAGCTACTCGATGTGACGCTTACAGTGCCGGTTCTATTCGCCCACAGAATTCTCGATATCCGTCAGGTACTTGCTCGCTACACGGGGCGATTCGACTTTCTCGAGGGCGGCATCGCTGAGCATGAGCAGGAACCTTGGCAGCGGCTCGGATTCCCACCCTACGCCGCAGGCCAGTGGAGGGCTGCAGGGTTCTCGCCCCAGCAGGCCTACGAGTGGATTCAAGGCGGTGTGCCGGATGCGCTCGGGGCCGCGGGCTATCTTGGGCGTGACCTGATGCTCGAGATCGCCGCGCCCTGGTTCGCTGCCGGCATGAACGGCCGCGAGGCGGCTGCGTGGCTCGACGCCGGGATCAGCGTACAAGAGGCCAGCTCGTGGCGGGCCCGCGGAGTGCACCATCCCACCCAAAGGTCCCAGATCGCCTGAGCGGGCGCTTTCACCACGGCCTGCTAGCCCTCGTAGTAGCGGCGCGGGATCCAGGACCAGCCGGATGGCGCGGTGGCAACCTCGGTTCCCAGTACCTCCTTGACCGCCGCGACCACGTCTTCGGCCGTCAGCACGGTGAGCTTCTCCAGCACGGGTGATTGCGCGACGCCGGGCACGTTCTTCTGCCCGATCGCCCGCGTCGGAATGCCGGCGAACTGCTCCACGACATGCCCCTGGATCGAACGCACGAAGCCCGCAAACGACCGGTCCTCCGAAGCGACCACCAGCCGGCCCGTGCGCGCCACACTCGCGTACACGGTCTCCAGATCCGGAGGAACGAGGGTTCGCAGATCGATGACCTCGGCCTGGATGCCCTCTTCTTCGAGCTTCTCGGCCGAGCCCATGGCTGTCCGCACGGCGCGCCCCCAGGCGACGATCGTGACATCGTCGCCGGAGCGGCGGATCACCGCCTTGCTGAACGGAACCCGGACATCGGGGTCGATGTTCGGAACCTCTCCTCGCATGATGCTCTTCTTGAGCGCGTCGATGGTCTCCAGGTCGGTGGGCTCTCCCGGGAAGGCCGGACCCAGGCTCAAGCGATAGGCGAACTTGGGCTCCAAGACCACCACGGGACCACCGTACTCGGCCGCGGTCATTAGCAGGCCGTAGACGTCGAAGCTTGTCGAGGGCATCAACAACACCAACCCGGGGATGCCCGCGAAGTACCCTTCGTTGCTCATCGAATGGTAGATGGCGCCGCCGCCGAACGGATCGACCGGCATCCGCAAGATGACGCTCGAGCTGGCGCGTCCGTCCGAGGCCCAGTGCAGGTTGCCCAGATGCACCAGCCAGTGAAAGGCGTTGTAGACGTAGTCTCCGAACTGAATCTCGGGCATCGCCACGATCCCCTCGTGCAGGCCCGCGCCCATTGCCGTGCCGATGATCAACGGCTCGTTGAGCGGTGCATCGATCACCCGCTCCGGATGCCGCGCTTTGAGACCCGCGGTGGCGGTCATCACGCCGCCTAGACGGGCGACGTCCTGACCCCAGAGCACGCCGCCGTGGTCGGCGAGGATCCGATCGAGGGCGCTCCGTATGGCCCCCGCGTACGTGATGTTGGTGCTGCCGGTAGCGGGGGGCTCGTGCACGGCAGGAAACGGTGCGTACACGTGCTCGAAGATCGTCTCTGCCGGGGGGTCGGGCTCTGACCGCACCTGGGCGATGATGCTGCGGATGTCCTCGATCTCCGCCTCCATGATGCGTCCGGCGTCGTGGTGAGCGAAGTAGTCTCGGCCCTCGCCGCTCTTGCGGCGGACGATATCCTCCGGCTCCAGCACCCCGCGTTCCACCAACGACTCACCGAACCCGAGCAGCGGATCTGGCTGCGACAGATCGAACGTCACGTCCGCGGCGGAGCTGTGGCCGTTCAGACGTGGCAGGTTGGTCACGTACAGCAGGACGCCGGTCTGGTTGTCCTTCACATGCCCGACCACAGCCTCGGTGGTACGGAAGACGTCCCAGAAGTCGGACCCATCGCACTCGAAGTGCGCCAGACCGAACGCCTTGGCGTAGGCAGCGAAGTCCTTGATGCCATGGCCCTCCTCGGGCAGCGTGCTGATGGCCACGTTGTTGTCGGTGACCATGACAATCAACGGCAGCTTCCAGACGCTGGCGGCGTTCATGGCGTCGTGCAGGTCGCCTTCCGCGGTCGTGCCGTCACCGACGATCGCCATCGCCACCCCATCGCTACGTCCCAGGATCTTGAAGCCCATCGCGTAGCCCGCGGCTTTGCCGAGCTGCATGCCGACCGGGCTCTGCACCGGGAGAACGCCGTAGTCGGGGAAATGCAAGTGGTTGACCATCTGCCGCCCGCGGCTCATGCGGTCGGTGTCCTTGGAGAACTGCTGCCGCATCACATCGAGCGCGAAGCCCTCGTAGCCCTGCAGGTCGAGCCACATCGACACCATGGCGGCGGATCGATAGTGGGGCACGAAACCGAAGTTGGCCGGGGTCAGCGCCCGCGATAGCGCCAGTGCGGTGGCCACTCCGTGGACCTCTTCCCCCGGTCCCCAGATGGCGAACTTGACCTCGCCACGGCTGACCAAACGAACAATGTACTCCTCGGTCACGCGCGAGCGCACCGCGACGCGATATGCCCGACGCAGCTCCTCCGCCGTCACCTCGACCTGGCTACGAGACTCGGTTTCGGTCTGCTCCATCCGGACACCTCCCTGCGGTTACCAGTGCCCGAGCTACGGGCTACCGGATCGGCTGATTATACCAAGGGGGCGGCATATGCCTTCTGCGCCCGGTCCTGTTCGGCTGGAGAGAGACCGAGAGTTGGCGCAGCAGGGGGGATCTGGCGCACGGCCTGGCGCTGCGGCCGACTTTTCAAGCCAGCTTGAGGGTCAGAGACCGGCAGAAGGGCCGTGCGCCAGATCCCCCCTGCTGCGCCGCCACCGCCACAGCTTGGTGGGGGGGGGATGGTCAGCGAATAGCCGTCGATCCACGGGATTGGATCAGGAGTCTGAGGATTCGGACCCGCCCTTACGAACGCCTGCTGCACAAAGGCTGTCCCGCCAATGCAAGCGGCCATCGCCATCGTCATACTTGTAGTACTTGTTCAGGTACTCCTCGTCGTAGTCCGTCCGGGGCGTATTCCACGTAACGGTGCCCGAGGCGGCGTAGTTCAACCAGTCGCGGGGCCATCATGGAGAGGTAAGCCATCATGTCGCTGTCGCCCAGGAACGTCCGAAAAGCCTGCATTGCTTTCGAGACCCTTCCACCAATCTCCACTGTCTCCTGATAGGCCAAGGCCGCGCCTTGGTCCCAGTGCCAGGTGTCCTCGAACGCCATGATCTGAGCGGCTGAACTAGTGCCGTCGTGCTGCGCAAAGAGAACGTTGTAGTCCTGGTTCGACTTGAACGGCGGGTCCAGGTAGACGAGATCCACTGACTCGTCTGGGACGTGCAGCCGCAGCACTTCGAGATTGTCGCCGTAGTACAGGACGTTTCCGGTTGTGCTCATTGCCGCGAGTCTACCCGAGCCCTTCTGAGGGGCGCTAGACTCTCGTAGTGTCCTTTTCGGGGCCGTTGCTTCTATCGTCGGATCGGCGTTACCTCTCCCTTCGGGTTGCTGCTCAGCGACAATTAGTCTTGTGCACTGACGGCGACTATTTCTGTGCAATTTGAAGGCCTCCCGGGGCGGCGGCGAAGGCGCCGTTGAAGGGAGGGAGAATCCCGGCTCTGGACCTATACGGAGAGGAGCCGGGAAGTGGTTACGGATGCACAAGTGAGGAAGCTGATGGACGAGATGAGCAAGCACGGCCGGATCGGGATAGCGGCGCTGCGGTCGGGGATGCACCGCAACACGGCGCACAAGTACGCGGAGGCGGGAAAGACACCTTCGCAGCTGAGGCAGCCGCGGACGTGGCGTACGCGTGAGGATCCGTTCGCCGAGGACTGGGAGGAAGTGGCTGGGCGGCTCGAGGAAGCGCCGGAGCTCGAGGCCAAGGCGCTGTTCGAGGATCTGATGCGCCGACGTGTGGGGCGGTATCGGGAGGGGCAGCTGCGCACCTTCCAGCGCCGCCTCAAGCAGTGGCGCGCCGAGTACGGGCCGCCACGGGAGATCTTCTTTCCGCAGGAGCACCGGCCAGGAGAGGCGATGCAGACCGACTTCACCCGGGCGACAAAGCTCGGGGTGCGGATCGCCGGCGAGCCGTTTGCGCACCTGCTGTGTCAGTCGGTGCTGCCGTACAGCAACTGGCAGTCGGTGGTGGTGTGTCTGTCGGAGTCGATGCTGGCGCTACGC
>JACZXM010000142.1 GCA_022571615.1 Acidobacteriota bacterium
TCTCTTTAAGCTTCTTCAACAGGCTCTTGATGCCAGTAATCTTCCCGCGTCCCGGCGCACCGAACGCAGGGCTCACGGAGAGTGCAACGGGAGGTTGGTCGCCTACGCTAGGCTCAACGCCAGGCGGCGCGACGGTGCCAGGGTCAAACGCTTGACCAACGGGCGCTGGCACGGCCTCGTTGAGCGGTACGGCTGTAGCGTCCTGCGGTGCGGCTTGACCGAGCATTGCGAGGATTTGTTTTAAGAGTTCCGGGTCCATTATGCCACCAAGTTCTTCAGTCGAATAGGAAGCTGCTGCTGCACGAACGCGTACGTCGGGCCTTGCAGGTCCATTAAGGCTGCGATGGGCTCGCCAGTCGCGCCTTTGGGCGTGGCGTCCTGGCGCAGTAGCTCGTAGATTCTAGCCTTCCAGTCCTGCGGAATCTCCATCGACTCCAAGCGCTGCCGCTGCTGCACTGGACGATGCAGTACACGCTCTCTCGCATCCAGGGAGCGTTTGACGGACTGCTACCGAATCTCGACCTGCCATTCGTCGGCTGGCTCCTCCGCGGCCCGGTCGCCGCGCTGTGGGGGTTCAATCCGATCGGCCGTCCGCCCGCGGACGTGCTCAGCAGCAAGGTGGCTCGGATCATGCAGACACCCGGAGCGCAGCGCGATGCGCTTACCAGCGGCATTTATGTGCCGGACGACGAATCCGAGAGCCTGGGCCGGTTGGAACGAGCGTTCCTACTCAGCATCGAGGCCGAGGCGCCGGCGCGGGCGATCAAGACCGCTGTACGCGAGGGCAAGCTGACCAGAGACCCAGCCGGCGGCCTGGTCGCCAACGCGGTCAGCGCCGGAGTGATCACGGAGCAACAAGGCGAGCTGCTGGAGGTGGCGGAGGCTGCCCGCGATGATGCGGTGCAAGTGGACTCTTTCACCGCGGAAGAGTACTTTGCTACGGCTGCAGGGGGCGCACCCTACAATGCTCAGGAAACCGAGCCGACGGTCGTGCCGCAGTAGCAGCCAGGGACATCTCATGGACAGGTCAACATTCCGGCGCGTTATCGATCGACTGCTGCGGATCTCTCCGCGGCGGCTAGTACTGGCCGCGGCGGGCATCTTGTGCGTCGGCTTGGCGGCACTCGGAGTCGTGGTGCCCGGGCTGCCAACGACCGTGTTCTTGATCGCCGCGACCTATCTTTTTACTCGCAGCTGCCCATGGCTCGAGGAACGGCTGATCCGCAACCGCTTCTTCGCCCCGTTTCTGGGGTACCTCGACGGATCGGCCACGATGCCGTTGCGCGCCAAGATCATGACCATGGGCGTGATGTGGGCGTTCGTGACCGCCAGCGTATGGATTCTGGCGGTAGGCTCCACCGCCCCGGTCTGGGTGTTGTCGCTACCCCCCGCCGGGGCGCTCATCGGGACCTGGTTCATCGCCCGCATCGGACCTGCGGCGGACCCTTCGCGCCTGAGCGGCGAATCGTCGCTTTAGCGCCCGCGCTGTTAGCTTCCGAGCAACTGGAACGCGACGGCCGCCAGAGCTCCGCCAACGATCGGTCCGAGCACCGGGACCCAGGCGTAGCCCCAGTCGCTGTCGCGCTTGCCCGGAATCGGCAGTAGCGCGTGCATGATCCTGGGCGCCAGGTCGCGTGCCGGGTTGATCGCGTAACCGGTCGTGCCGCCCAGCGACAGGCCGATCGCCAACACGACGAGCGCCACCGGAAGGGCGTCTAGCGCTCCCAGCCCCACTTCGGGCGCCGCCAGGTACAGCACCGCGAACACGAGCACGAAGGTGCCGATGAGCTCGGACACCAGGTTCGACACCGGGTTGCGGATTGCCGGCCCGGTGCAAAACACAGCGAGCTTGGCGTCGGCATCCTCGGTGACGGCAAAGTGGTCTCGATAGTGCAGCCACACCAGCGTGGCGCCGATTGCTGCTCCGATCATCTGGGCGCCGATATAGCCTGGCACCAGTGCCCAGGCGAACTTGCCGGCGGCGGCCAGGCCGATGGTAACCGCCGGGTTGATGTGAGCTCCGCTATAGCCGCCGACCACGAAGACCCCCACGAACACCGCCATCCCCCAACCCCAGGCGATCACACTCCAGCCGGAGCCCTCGCCCTTGGTGCGTCGCAGCACGACGTTGGCGACAACTCCGTCACCGAGCAGCAACAACAGCGCGGTACCGACGATCTCGGCAGCGAGGGGGTTCATGTGCAGGACCTATCGTTCTTTTCTAGCACCACACTTTCACCTCGGCCTGCCAGGGCTCGTGGTGCGGGCGGATTCTACTGGACGGCCGGCGCGCCAGGAAGCAGCGCCGGGTCCATCGAGCGAAAGGCGGCCCGGATCTGCTCGTCGGTGAGCCGGTCGAACTGCGGCAGCAGCGGGCCTTGGGGGTCGAGACCTGCGATCTGGTCTCGGTGCTCATCCATCCAGGCGACCAGACCTTGCATGATCGCCAGGTTGGCGCGCCCGTGCGGGGAGGACGTGCCGATGGTCGAGCTCATGATGGCGAGCATCGACAGGCGCGGTCGTGGCGCGAAGGCAACCTCGGAGAGCTTGGCGGCGAATTCTCGAGGGTATCGAACGCGGTCGCGCAGATCCATGGCATGACGCCCCTCGTGGGCAACGATCGAGCTTTCTCGAACATCGTCCTGGTATTGCGCCAGAAAGGCGGCTCGCAAGTTGTCTCCGCTGAGTGCCTCCAACTCGAGCCCCTCGAGGATCTGAACGTATCCCTGATGGCGCAGACGCATGGCCAGGCCGGGGAGATAGCCGTACGGATTGGCGCGGGCGCGCTGCTCATCGAGCGTGCTTTCGTGCTGCATCCGGCGTTCGAGCTGCGGGCGGGTGCGAGGGTTACCGACCGATCGCCAGGCCTGAAGCGCTTCGACAACGAAGGCCGGACGCACCTGATAGATCATCGTCGGTGACGAGTAGCCCCTGGTTCCGGTGCGCCCTTCCCAGGCCCAGTCCGTGAAGCCCTGAGAGACCATACTGTCGAGGATCACCAAGCGCAGCTCCACGGTGCGGCCGTATTGCTGGACGATTCGGGTCTGGGCCTCGATCACGTGGCCCATGTGCAGGTCGTATCCCGACCCGGGAGTTCGGGCCAGCCGCACACTCGTTCCAAAGCGCTCTCGGAGCAGAGCCCACAGCGCCTCGTCGGAGCCCGGCGCCTCGGACTCGGCGGAGGCCTCGGCCTCGCCGGAGTTCGACCGCTCGGTCTCGTCGGATTCTGGCGCGTCGCTGTGGCCGTATACGGCGGCCCAGACCGTCAGCCCGAGGGTGCGGACCGATTCGGTGAGGGATGCCGGATCGCCGGCCCCCAGGATCGTGCGCCGGTAGTACTCCTCGACCCTTGCGCGCAGGTCGCGCAGTGCTTGGTCGTACACAATGATCTGTCGCGCCTGCGAGTCGTCTCGCAGGCCGGTTTCGGCGCGCGGATCGAACGCCATCAGGGCGGCTTCCTCGAAGAACCGGCAGCCTGCGAGTGCCCCCATCAGGTCCCGTTGTAGCGTGGCGTCCGCAGCGGGGCTGCCGAGCCGCGGGAGGAGGTTCTCGAGGCGCTCACCGGCCGCGGCGATGGCGTTGGGCAATGGTCGGCCGGCGATCACGTGATAGTAGGAGCGCCACGCTCTCAGCGCGACGTCGCCGCGATCGAGCAACAGAGCGGCGCGAAGCAACCATCGCGACGGAGGCAGGCTACCCGGCTCCGCGTTGACCATGGCGAGCAGGGCGTCGAGCGCAGCTCGCAAGGCGTTGCTTTGCCCGAGCTCACCGGCTCGGCGCGCCCTGGCTGCCTGGTCGACGACGGCTTGGGCCAGCGCGAACTGGGCCCGGGCCAGCAGCGCACGCGTATCCGCTGCCAGCAGCGCTCGGTCGGCTGCAACCCGGGCCGCGGCGTGATTGTGCGTTGCCAGCTCCAGACGCGACAGTGCGAGCCAAGCCTCGGCGGGGTCGGGCCCGCTGGTGGCTCGATGCAGGCGCTCGCGGCCTGGCTGGATGCGGGCGTAGTAGCGCCAGTCCAACAATGCCAGCTGTCGCTGCACCGCGGCCGCCAGTGTGGCTGGTCCTGGGAGGGCCTCGGCACGCTCGAGGATACGGTGCTCACGGTCGATGTCGTGGGCGACATTGGCCGCGGTGGCGGCGGCCAGGCTGGCCTCCAGCTCGGAAGTCGGCTCGAAGCTCCATGGCGTGCGGGCTGGGTAGTTGCGATCGAGCTCCCGCTCGATGTTTCGAATGCGGTCGCTGGGTCGGGAGTGGCTGCCGACAAAGAAATTGGTGACCGAGTCGGACTCCCCGTAGCGATCGCGGAATTTGCCCCACAACCGGGTGCCGGCACCGACGTCGAAGCCTCCCTCGTGGGCGTAACGTAGCCCCACCCGGTCCGCCTGATCCTCCAGGTCGCGACTGTAGCCGCTGCCCCAGACCGTGAGTCCGAGTCCCGCCGCTACCGTCGCAACGGTGCGCGCCGTGTCGTCATCGAGGGCCTGCGCAGCGATCAGCGCGCCCAGACCCAGGAGTCCCCGCCACATGCTGCTCTTGGCCTGGCGCCTCGAGTGCTCGTGGGTGTAGTGGGCGAGCTCGTGCCCGAGGACAATCGCCAGCTCATCGTCGGACATGCTCTCGATCAGGCCGGTGTAAACCCAGATCGCCCCGTTGCCCATCGCCGCCGCGTTCCACTCCTCGGTGTCGACCAGATAGACACGGGGCTGCCGCTCGGCGTCCAGGTACGGTGGCGCCAGCCGGTGCACGATGGCGCGCACTCGATCTGCCTGCGGCCCCGATTCGATGATCCGCCCTATGGTCCGTTCCGAGCCGTCTTCGCCGGGCTCGAACATCCTGCCCTGGTCGACCCAGACACGCTCGATCTCATTGGTGGCGTCCAGGACATCCGACTCGAACATCGCGTTGCCGTTGGGCTTGGCCTTGATCTCGCGCGCAACGATGACGCCGCTCTTGTCGCGCTCTCCCTTCGCCTCGACCTCGTAGCCGAGAGCGATGGAGTCGAGGCCCCGGATCCGATCGCCCTTGAACT
Source organism: Acidobacteriota bacterium (assembly GCA_022571615.1). Classification (GTDB taxonomy): domain Bacteria; phylum Acidobacteriota; class UBA890; order UBA890; family WLXD01; genus JACZXM01. The sequence goes on from JACZXM010000142.1 coordinate 5,030, forward strand.
GCGTACCGGGGTGTGCACGAACCAGCTGTCCTTCGACGATGAGGATGTCGCCGCGGCGCCATTCCGCGTAGCCCTTGACGTGCTCTTCGTTGGTTGCTCCGAGAACCGGGACGACCACGGCGAGCACCAGCACTAGCCCCACAACAGATCGCAACATGCGCCAGACGCTAACACCGCGGTTTGCGACTGTCAGCCCGGGTCACCCGTGCCGCAGCAAGCTGTACCGGCCGCTGGCCAGCGGGCCGCGCCGGATATAATCGCTTCATGAACCGGCGGCAACTCGAGCAACGCGTCACGGATGCACTGGCCTCGGCAGATGATCGGCTGCTCGCTGCCTATCTCTTCGGCAGCGTCGCTCGCGGCACGGACTCATCGAGCAGCGATGTCGATGTTGGCATCCTTCTGCGGACGGCACCTTCCGGTGAGCTCAACGATCTTCGATTCACGCTCGAAGGCGATCTCGAACGGGCCCTGGGCAGAAGAACGCAGATCGTCATTCTCAACGACGCGCCACCCGATCTCGTGCACCGCGTGCTGCGCGACAGCCGCCTGCTGTTGGATCATGACCGTGCGGCGCGGATCCGCTTCGAGGTCCGTGCGCGCAACGAGTACTTCGATCTCATCCCGATCCTCAACCGATATCGCAGGCGAGAGGGTGGCATCGGCATGACCGATCCGGATCTGCTGGCCAAGAAACTCGCCTTCATCGAGACCTGCGTCGCGGAGCTTCGGCGTCTCGCGCGGCCTGAGATGATCAACACTGACATCCGCGAGCAGCGATTCGTCGAGCACACACTGCAGATCGCAATCCAGGCTGCCCAGGACGTGGCCTCCCATATCGTGTCCGACGAACGGCTGGGCGAACCGAGAACCAATCGCGAGCTCTTCGATCTGCTTGTTCGCGCCGAGTGGCTCACCGAGTCGGAAGCCGCTCCCCTCCGCAACATGGTGGGATTCCGGAACATCCTCGTCCACGGCTATGGTGATGTCGATCTGTCGGTGGTGCAGGACGTGCTAGCGAACCACCTCGACGATCTTCTGCATTTCGCGGCGATCGTCCGAGCCAGGTTGCGGGAACCCGACAACGGATAACCGCCACGTCAGGCAAGGTCCCGGGAAGGGCACCTTCGGCGGCGCTAGCTGGCAGGTTGCTGGGCGATGCACTCGAGGAATGACGGGCCCAGGTTGGCGAGCTTTTTTTCGCCGACTCCGTGCACAGCGAGGAACTCGTCGGTCGTGGCGGGCTTGCGGCGCGCCATGTCGCGCAGGCTCACGTCGCTGAAGATGACGTACGGCGGCACGTTGCGTTCCCGCGCGAGGCGAGTGCGGAGCTCGCGTAGACGCTCGAACAGCTCGGTGTCGACGCCCTCCCAGGAGTCTGCCTCACGCCGCGTGGTGCGGGCTGCCCGCCGGGTTCGCACCGGCATCAGATGAACTCGTCGCTGATCGCGCAGGACCTCCATCGACGCCGGGTTCAGACGCAGCACCGGATAGTCACCGTCGGTGCGGTCGAGGAGCTCCTGGTCCAATAGCTGGAAGACCAGGTTCATGAGCTCCTTGCGGTTACGCTCCTTGAGCAGGCCCCAGGTGCTGAGGCGCTGGTGCCCGAGCGAGCGGATGCGTTCGGTGTCGCCGCCGCGCACCACATCGACCACGTGACCCATGCCGTAGGACTGTCCAACGCGCGCGATGCAGGAAAGAACGATCTGCGCCTCCCGGGTGCCGTCGACCAGGCCTTCGGTCTCGCCAAGGCACACATCGCAGGCGCCGCAGCCGTCCTCTTCTGGCGGCTCGTAGGTCTGGCCGAAGTACTCCGAGAGCGCTTTGTGGCGACAGTTGCCGGGGGTGCAGAACTTGCGGATTTCATCGAGCATGCCGAGCGCTGCCTCGAGCCCCTTGCTGCCGTCCTCGACCTCGGCGGCCCCGCGTTCGAGCACCGAGCGCCAGCGCAGTACGTCGGCAGGCGAATGCAGCAGGACGCACTCGGCCTCGAGCCCGTCGCGTCCGGCTCGGCCCGTTTCCTGTTGGTAGTGTTCGATCGACTTGGGACACGTGGCGTGGACGATGCATCGCACGTTGCTGCGGTCGATCCCCATGCCGAACGCCACCGTCGCCGCGACCACGTTGAGCGACTCGTCGGCGAACGCTTCCTGCGTCGCCGTCCGCTCGTCGGAGCTCAGGCCCGCATGATATGCCCGGGCCTGGATCCCCTCGGCGATCAGGTGATCGGCCATG
>JACZXM010000143.1 GCA_022571615.1 Acidobacteriota bacterium
CAGCAAGCTCGCCTACAGCATCTTCCAGCAGGGTGCCGGGGTGGTAAATGCCTACGATGCGGTCCACAGCACCAAGAGCCGCTGTGCCAACCGGGGTCTGGACATCCGCAAGGACCTGAAGGGCCAGGAGCACTATGGTGGTGGCGCGAACATAGACGAGTTCGGCAACTACTACATCATGGACCTGGATGGTTACCTGTGGAGCGATGGCTACCTCTGGAGCGACGGCTACCTGTGGAGCGACGGCTACCTGTGGAGCGATGGCTACCTGTGGAGCGACGGCTATCTCTGGAGTGACGGCTACCTGTGGAGCGACGGCTACCTGTGGAGCGACGGCTATCTCTGGAGCGACTCCCTGACGGAAACCATGGCGATCAACCCCTGGGTGCTGCAGGAGTAGCGGCGCAATGCCGGGGTGAGGCCGTCTCTCCCCGCCCATCTGAGCTGGATCATCGGCAAACCGACGAGCCCCGTCGGGCATCGAGAGCTGCCCGTCGGGGTTTCCTCGGTACGATGGCCTCTCGGTACTATGACTAGGTACTATTATCTTTTGATAGCTTTTATTGTTTTGTAAAGATCAATATTGTGTCAGTATAGTTCTCATGGAACTTGTGCTGCGTAGACCAACGAGCTCAGCGATGCGGACGACCGTCAGGGGTAGGCATCCACGGCGATGGGTGGTGACAGCGTGCCTCCTGTTCGTCGCCCTCTCATGCATTCCTGGCAAGATCTACGCTCAGGCGAGCCGCATTCGCTTCGACCACATCACGCTCGAGCAGGGGCTTTCGCAGAGCACCGTCTACGCGATCCTCCAAGACAGCCGCGGCTTCATGTGGTTCGGCACGCAGGACGGGCTCAACCGCTACGACGGTTACGGCATCGTCATCTACAAGCACGACCCGGACGATCCGAAGTCGCTGCCCCACAACCATGTGCGGGCGATGGTCGAGGATCCGCAGGGAAACATCTGGATCGCCACCGAGGGCGGCGGCGTGGCGATGTGGGACTGGCGCAGAGACGAGTTCGTCACTTATCGAAGCGAGCCCCAGACCTCGGGCTCGCTGCAATCCGACCGCATCTCATCGGTGGCGCTGGACGACAATGGAGGAGTATGGATCGGCACGCTCGACGCGGGGCTGGGCCGACTCGACCCGGTCACGGGTCGAGTCGTCACCTACCGGCACGATCCGTCGAATCCGGCGAGTCTTCACAACGACCAGATCTTCGCCCTCCACGTTGACGGCACAGGGACGGTTTGGGTCGGCACGTATGCCGGCCTGAGCCGCTTCGACCCCGTTGCCCGTGCGTTCGTGCCCGTAGGCGTCGAGGCCGCGGGAGCACCTGGCCGCCAGGCCCGCGTTCGCACGATCTTCGAGGACAGCTCGGGGACGCTCTGGATCGGGACGTACGGCGGGCTCGCCAAGCTCGATCGCAGCACGGAAACGCTGCACCGCTATCGCCACGATCCGGCCGACCCGTCCAGCCTCGCCGGAAACCGCGTCTACTCGATCCTCGAGGATCGCGGTGGAGCACTGTGGATCGGCACCAATGGCGGGCTCAATCGATTCGACCCTCGCAGCGGGTCGTTCGTCGTCTACTTGAACGATCCCTCCGATCCGACGAGCCTGGGCCACAACGTCGTGATGTCACTGCATCAGGACCGAGGTAGCGTCATCTGGATCGGCACCCAAGGCGGCGGCCTCAGCCGGTGGAACCCCGTGACCGCGTCGTTCCGCCACTACAAGAGGGACCCAAGGACCTCCGGGCTGAGTAGCGACACGATCACCTCCTTCTCGCAAGACCCGGCCGGTGGGCTCTGGGTCGGCACCTTCGGCGACGGGCTCAACCGGAGGGATCGCTCCAGCGGCGCGTACACGGTGTACCGAGCCGACCCGGCCGATCCGCATAGCCTGAGCGACGATCGGGTCATGTCGCTGACGCACGACCACGAGGGCCTTCTGTGGATCGGGACGATGGAAGGCGGCCTCAACCGCTTCGATCCGGCGACCGAGACGTTCACGATCTTCAAGAACGAGCCGGGCAACGAAACCAGCCTCAGCAGCAACGGCATCATGTCGCTGTTCGTGGATCACCTGGGTGACCTGTGGGTCGGCACCTACGGCGGCGGCCTCAACCGTTTCGATCGCGCGTCGGAGACCTTCACGCGTTTCGGCCACGATTCCGCCAAGGCGACCAGCCTCAGTGACGACATCGTGACCTCGATTACCGAAGACACCTCGGGGAGGCTGTGGGTCGGCACCGAACGGGGCGGGCTCAACCGCTTCGATCGTGCCTCCGGGAACTTCGTTGCCTACCGCAATGATCCCACGATCGCCACGAGCCTCAGCAGCGACTTCGTGATGTCGCTGCGCGTAAGCGCGGGGGTTCTCTGGATCGGCACGAAAGGTGGAGGGCTGAACGGGCTTGAGCTCGGGGAGGCAAGCGCCCCCGCGAGCGCGGTCTTCCGGCGCTTCTCGCAGCGGAGTGGACTGCCCAACGACGATGTCCACGGCATCGAGTCGGACGATGCGGGCAACCTCTGGTTGAGCACGAACAACGGCCTCTCGAGGTTCGACCCGCTGTCGGCGACGTTCAAGAACTACGACGTCACCGATGGGCTGCAGAGCAACGAATTCAACGCCGGCGCCCACTACCGTAGCCCGCAAGGCGAAATCTTCGTCGGTGGCTTCAACGGCTTCAACGCCTTCTATCCTGATCAGGTCACCACCAACGCGCACGTGCCTCCGGTGGTCATTACCTCCTTCCGGAAATTCAACAAACCGGTCGATCTCGAGCAGCCCCTTTCCGAGCTTCGCGAGATCGAGCTCAGCTACCGGGACTCCGTCGTCTCCTTCGAGGTTGCCGCCCTCGACTACGCCGCGCCCGCCAAGAACCGTTACGCCTACAGGCTCGAAGGCTTCAGCGACGACTGGATCGACCTGGGGCCGGTGCGCCGCATGACCTTCACCAACCTCGACGCTGGAAGCTACGTGCTCCGGGTGCGGGGCTCGAACAACGATGGCGTGTGGAACGACGACGGCGTCACCCTAGGGATCGTCGTAACACCGCCGCCGTGGGCCACCTGGTGGGCGTTCTGCATCTACGCCCTGCTGCTGATCTACGCCATTGCCGCCTACCTCAAGGCGCAGAGGGCGAAGCTGAGGCGGGAAGAGGAGCGCGCAGTGCAACTCGAGCTGGTGGTCGAGAAGCGCACGCAGCAGCTGGCCGTACAGAACCAGCGCCTCGAGGAGCACAGCATCACGCTGGCCGAGACGAACGATTCTCTCGAGCGCGAGATCACCGAGCGCGTGCGTACCGAGGAGGCTCTGAAGGCGTCGGAGGCCAAGTACCAGGATTTGTACGACAACGCCCCCGACATGTTCGCTACCATCGATGGAGCGACCGGCACCGTCTTGCAGTGCAACCGAACGCTCGCCGACAACCTCGGCTACACGGAAGACGAGCTCCTCGGCCGCCACCTCACGGAGCTGCACAATGTCGGCTGCATGGGCGAGCTGCAGAAAGTCCTAGAAGCCCTCCGCCGCAAGCAGAGTTGGCAGAACGCCGAGCTTCTGCTCGAGGGCAAGGATGCCAGCGTGATCGACGTAAGCCTCAACGTTTCCGCGGTGCCTCCCGCGTCGGGAGCCCTGTCGTACGGGCGCTTGGTGTGGCGAGACATCACGGTGCGCAAGAAGCTCGAGCAGGAACTCCGCCAAGCCCAGAAGCTGAAGGCGATCGGCCGTCTTGCGGGTGGCGTCGCGCACGAGTTCAACAACCTGCTGGCCGGCATCTCGGGGTTCGCACACCTGCTGCTCGCGTCGGCGGATGACCAAACTTCGAAGGACGACCTGGGTCAGATCCTCGGGTGCACCGACCGCGCCGCTGACCTCACTAGCCAGTTACTGGGCTTCGGGCGGGGGCAGCCGCACACGCCTGTCGTCCTCGACCTCGCCGAGCACCTCCGCCATGCGGTCACGGCGCTGAAGCCAATCGTGGGAGAGGGGATCGAGGTCACCGTGAACGAGTCCCAGGACCTTGGACTCGTTAAGGCAGATCCGAAACAGATCGATCAGATACTGGCCCGCATGGCGCGTAACTCGCGCGACGCGATGCCCGAAGGGGGCCAGATCACGATCGACGCCGTCAACGCGACGGTCGAGGGCGACGAGGGGATGCCTGCTGGCGAGTACGTCGTGCTCAGCTTCAGCGACACCGGTCACGGCATGGAGCCAGCAACGCTGGAGCGGGTGTTCGAGCCCTTCTTCAGCACCAAGGAGCAGGGCCAGGGGACCGGACTTGGCCTGTCGATGGTCTACGGCATCGTCAAACAGCACGGCGGACATGTGCGGGCCATCAGCGAGGTCGGGAAGGGTACACAGTTCAACATATATCTGCCGGTCCGAGTCGAGGAACGGCAGGAGGAAGGAGCGTCCATCATGGAAGATCAGACGTCACAGAAGCCTGAGGGTTTGGGCACGATTCTCGTGGTCGAGGATGAAGAGCCGGTCCGCCTGATGCTCGAGCGGCTGCTCTCAGGCGAGGGCTATCGGGTGCTCTCGGCGGACCATCCAAACAAGGCGGAGCAGCTGATCGAGGAGTGCATGGACGAGGTCGAGCTTGTCCTGACCGATGTCATCATGCCCGGGTGCAGCGGGCCCCAGCTGTGCGACAGGCTGTCGGCGCGGTACCCGTCGCTGAAGTTCCTGTTCATGTCTGGGTATACCGCCGAGCGCTTCAGGGAGGAGGGCCTTCTGCCGCCCGATGCCCCGTTTATCGCGAAGCCCTTCTCGCCGGCGGAGTTGCAGATCAAGATCGGAGAGGTAATGCAGGGGCGCCGCTATTCCGCGGCTGGCTCGTCAGCGGCCGCCTGAGAGGACGCGGCCGCGCGGCCGCGCAAGAAATCGGGTCCGACCCTCGTAAGGCTGGGCCGGGAGTCGTTTTAAATAGGCAAGGGGCAGATGTCAGGCGCGGCCGGAACCGGTGGCGCCGAAGTCCCGCATAGGGAGCTGGGAGCGAGGACAGCGTGGCCGATCAGAACAAGCTTGACGAGAGTCTGTACGAGGGTGACGCCAGTTTCTGGCTGCTTTTCAGGAACGCCGCGATTGGCATCATCATCCTCGACATGGAGGGCCGCCATGTCATGAGCAATCCGGCGTTTCAGAAGATGCTGGGCTACAACGATCTGGAGCTCCAGCAGATGGTCTTCACGGAGTTCACCCATCCGGACGACGTGGAGAGGGATCGTCTCCTGTACCAGCATCTCATCGCGGGACGTCGAGACCAGTACACGGTGGAGAAGCGCTACATCCGGAAGGATGGAGCGACGGTCTGGGGGAACCTGACGGTTTCGCTCGTGCTGGACTCCGTTGGACGGCCGGCGCATGCCATCGGCATGCTAGAGGACATCACGGAAAGGAAGCTTCTGGCGCAGCAGCTAGTCCAGTCCCAGAGACTCGAGGCCATCGGACAGCTGGCCGGGGGCATCGCGCACGACTTCAACAACCTGCTGACCGTCGTCAGGGGGTATGCGCAATGCGTGCAGGAGAGTCTCGGCACCGAGCATCCCTCCTGGGAAGACGTAGACCAGATCCGGCAGGCCGGCGAGCGCGCCGCGACGCTGACGAGGCAGCTACTGGTATTCAGCCGCAAGAAGATCCTGGAGCCGAGAGCGCTCAACCTCAACGAAGTGGTCCGGAGCCTGGACACGCTGCTCGGCCGGCTGATCGGCGAGAACATCGTCCTGACGATGGATCTCGAGCCAGATCTTTGCTGCGTCCAGGCCGATCGGGGACAGATCGAACAGGTGATCATGAACCTGGTCATCAACGCGAGCGATGCGATGCCTAACGGCGGGAAGCTGACGATCGAGACGGCCAACGTCAATCTCGATGGCCGATACGCTGAGAAACACATGGGCGTCACGCCCGGCGCCTACGGGGTGGTGGCGGTAAGCGACACTGGCGTCGGCATCGACAAGAAGACTCAGGCGAGAATCTTCGAGCCCTTCTTTACCACCAAGGCGAAAGGCAGGGGGACCGGACTGGGGCTCTCGACCGTCTATGGAATCGTGAAACAGAGCGCAGGAAACGTCTGGGTCTATAGCGAGCCTGGCAAGGGGACCACTCTGAAGGTCTATCTACCCCAGGTCGACGCTGCCGCTGAGCCCCTGTCTTCTGCCGATATGCCGGTGACGAGCGCGCGGGGATCGGAAACCGTTCTCGTGGTCGAAGACGACGCGCTGTTCAGAGAATTCGCCAGCCGGGCGCTGACAGACTACGGCTACACGGTGCTTGCAGCGGATCATCCCGACGCGGCGCTCACGCTGAGTGAGCAGCACGACGCCGTCATCCACCTCGTGTTGAGTGACGTCGTCCTGCCGGGCATGACCGGCCGAGAGCTCGTCGAACGGCTGACCGAGGCGCGGCCAGAGATGAATTTCCTCTACATGTCTGGCTACCCTGCCCGGGCAGTTGTCCAACAGGGCGAGTTGCCGCCGGGCACACCGTTCATCGCCAAGCCGTTCTCCGCCAATGCGCTGGCGCGCAAAGTAAGGCATGTGCTCGAGAACGGGAACCGGGCCGAAGCATGACCAAGCGAGTCTACCGACTCTCGCTGCAGGTGTAGCCCTGGCAAACCAGGGATTGATCGACAGGCAACGTGGACAGGTGGCCCGGGGTAGGCAATCCGTTTGCTGCAAGCAGTTGATCCGCCGGTAGCCAGCTGATTTTCGCGCCAGCGGGCCCGTGATCCTGCCCGGCGAGACCGTCGCATACGAAATCAGCGCCATGGGCGCCGACCGGCTCAGCATCGTCAGCATCACGCGCACGGCGATGATGCGCTTGGGAGCGATGACCTCGCGCCAACGACGAGGGGACTCGTCGCGAGCGCACGCGACGCGGGCGGTAAGAACAGGTGCGCATCACCGTCGGAAGGATGGTATCGCCTCTCCATTCGATGCTCCAGCGAGACGGGTGGGGGCGAATCGCGAATGGCGCACGCGCCAGGAGGCGTCTATCCTTGAGCGCAGCCTCGGAGCCGGCGATCTAGGTGCCCTCGAGCGTCTCGGATAGATTCCGGATGGACACCCATATGGACACCAGGACGTCTGGAGCGGGTTCTGATGGGTCCCTGAGATCGATTTAAATAATTGATTTAAGGTAATTTAGCCGAGGTGGCGAAATGGCAGACGCGCCGGACTCAAAATCCGGTGCCCGCAAGGGCGTGAGGGTTCGAGTCCCTCCCTCGGCACTCTTTGTTT
>JACZXM010000144.1:0-3014 GCA_022571615.1 Acidobacteriota bacterium
AGTCCGGCCACTCTGGGATCCGCCAGCGTTCAGAATTGTTATATGAACCGCGGCGGGAAAGTCAAACGTGCTGAGAGACCCAATCCGCGTCCCGACCGCTGCCATCTATTCTCCTCTGTAGGCCAGGAGGAGGGGCCTCCGTTGAAGAATCTTCACTAGAACCAGCGATGCTCTGCATGAAGGGCCACTTGAATACCGGTCACCGCAGCAGCCGAAGGCAGAGTGTTCGCACCGATCGTTCCTCGCCACCATCTAGGTCAGGCGCCATGGCTCCCACGACAGCATTGCCATCCTCGGTCGCTACAGCGTCCAGTCGCTGTCTGAGAACCGGATCGAGCCCCCCGCTCGACGCGAGCAGTGTCGCCAATACAGCAACGAAAGACTGATCCGTCGACTGGTCGAGGGCTTCCCGCTCGACGGCATCCCTCGCTGCGGCGTCGCTCTGCAATCTCCGCAAGGCCTCTTGAAACAACATATCCCCTAGGACGTCGAGTCCCGCGCTCTCGAGACGCGTGAGGTCCTGGCGCAGAACATCGGTCATCTCGGCTGCCGGGCAGCCCGCGTAACGAATCGCGAAGAAGAGCCCATACCCCAACCGAATCTCGTCACCGCTCTCCAGCAGATGCTTCAGTTCCTGATACAGGCGCCCGGCGCGAACATCGTCCGGATAGCCCCACAGGAGGGCGTGTAGCACTTCGCCGCCATGAATCTCGCCTCGGTAGCGGTCTTCCAACGCGGCCTGAACCTCGTCTCGTTGATGCCCGATCGTCTCGGGGTCTGAGAGCAGGTTCCTGGCGACTCTTTCGGCCGCGGGATGATAGAAGCCTCCCTGGCCGCCCGGTCTCGGCGAGATCGCTCCTATCAAGGCCTCGAGTACCGAGTCAGAACCTACGTTGGACCGAGCGTAGAACAGAAGCACCGGACCGAACTCGAGTAAGCCCGGATCAACCTCGATCGCGCGATGAAGATCCTCGCCCAGCATCGGGTAGTCGATCGCCACCCGGGCAAGCTCTGGCCAAGGAACCTGGTGGCTGCGACCCGACAGCCGGTGGAGGCCATCCTCGCCCAAGAAGTCCCGTACTGCCCCCCAGTTGGCTGCAACAGCCTCGACGAATCGCGCTGAGCCGGAGAAGTGTGAGGCTGAAAGCCGTACGTTGATGGGCTCATCATCGCCGATCGTCTCTTTGAGCCCATCCAAGATCCCAAGGTCTTCGAGGGCAAGTGCGCCGGCCCACGCGGCCATGCGTCGCGCCTCGTGATCGGGGCCGTACGCCGATGCTGCCACCCGCAACGCCAGCTTGGCATCCGTCAGCGCTTGTGAGAGGGTTGGACTATCAGGTCGGCGCTCAAATTCCTCCCTCAGTAGGGCGTGATAGGCGATGCTCATCTGGACCTTCAGGTCTGCATCCAGCTCTTGATCCCACCTCTTGAAGATTCGTAGCCGGAGCCCAACAGAGTGAGAGACCCCGGATAGCTGACGTACCGCGTCTCCCCTCAGGTAGGAAGGCAGCGCACCGAGCCCTGCGCGAACGGCAGACCGAATCTCGGCATCATCTGGATAGACCTGGGCGGCCAACGCCCAGTTCGGAGTCCGAGAGTCCAACTCGCTCAGTACGAGATCGCGCACCCCCGGGACTTGTGGAAACGAGAGAGCGAGAGCCTCTTGCGCACCGACCTCCCGCCGGCCATCGGCCATGGCGTCGCGGACCAGATCTAGACAGGTGATGCCCTCGCTGAGGGTGATCGGTCCGGGCGGGTCCTCAAGACTGCGGCAAGCATTGGACAGGCCATATATGACCCTGTCGAGATGGTTGGGACCGAACGCTGCCGAATGCTCCTGCAGCAGCTCGAGCGCCCGATCTGGCCCGACGATGTCCGACGCCAGAGGAGCCAGAAACGCCGAGTGTGCACTTGGCTCTCCGATCACAGCTGCGAGCGCTTCCGCGACCCGCTCATCTTCCATCCCCCAGCCACGCAACAGCGCGCTCGCCGACCAATGCGGCCAAGGTCCAGAGTTGAGCTCAGCGATCAGTCTGCTCCTCATCGAATCTGATCGCGCAACGAGCGCGGCTCCTGCAAGGTCGATATCCGTCGGTTCCTCGCGCTCGACCCACGCTTCAATCGCCTCTACGAGAATCGGGTTGCCGAGAAACCCCACTTCAAGCAGCTCCCACAGGCTTCGCTCGGCCATGGGGAACAACGGGTAGCGGTCGTTTCGGAATCGGTCGGCAAGCCACTCGGCGACCGATTCATCGGCGGGGAATGCCAGAAACAACGACGCCAGGGAAAGCACGTCATTGCCCTGTCGAGGCACCGTCGTAACGACGTTCTGGACGATCTCGAAGAGTTCAGGATGTCCTCGCCAACTTGAGGCGACCAATCCCGCAGTGACACCGAGCCAAGCGGACGAACCGATTGGATCAACCATTAAGCGGCTAAGGAGCCATTCGCGCTCCGCGTCCGAGAGAACGGCGCAGTCATACGGATCTGGATCCCATGCGGGTAAACCCACGCGCGTGTCGCCCTGCCCTTTGAGGCACGCAATCGCGATCGCGGCCAGCCTCGCTGACAGCCGGCCGGTACGTCGGGTCTCGACAACCAGGTCCGAAAGGGCACCTTGCCCAGACCAGCCCACCGTGAGTGCCTCAAGGCATGCAGCGCGAGTCGCGCTGGAAGGGGCGTGCCCTGCCCAATTCGCGAGCTGGCTCCCAAGTTCCTCATCACCGCCGTAGATCCTCGCCAGAGCGACACCGGCTTGCCTCTTGGTGGGTTCGTTGCCGTCCTTGAGAGCTCGTAAGCAGAGTCGCAAAGTCGAACCTTCGGGTGGCCACGCAACCATTGAGGCGAAGACGTTGTGCCAGCCTTCCCTCCCGACGATCCAAGTCTCCATTCGTTCCGCCACCATTTCGCTCGTCGCTGACGACTGGAGGCCACGAACAGCAATCGATAGAATAGCCCTGCGGTGCTCCTCATCGTCATGCACCTCAATGTCATCGAGCGCCTGCCCAGCAACT
>JACZXM010000144.1:3024-7246 GCA_022571615.1 Acidobacteriota bacterium
AGTCCCCAACCGCTATCTCCGTCACCAATTGCGCGCCTCGCAGTCCGGCGAGAGGATCACCCGCTCGGGATTCGATTGCTTCGACTATGCGCGTCTTGTCTGTCGGGCGTTGGAGAGCCCAGGTCATCGCCAGAAGCGCGTCTCGCCACTGTGGATCTGCCGCTCGAGTCGCTGCCGTGTCGAGCTGCTGCTCCGATTCAAGAGTCGCGAGGTGGAGGCCGACCAAGTGCTCGTGAAGCGACCGGTGGAAGAAGCTCGCCTCGCTCAAACCCGTTCGGACGAACACTCCCAGGGACCCCTCAGCAACATCGATGAAGCCGCGAGCCACCGATCGGGCTTCCGTGCGACCCATGCCCAGGCCGTCGGCGGCGACCAAGAAGGCTTGAGCGTCCGTTTCGATTTCTGCTTCGGTGGCTAGGAAGGACCCTCGTTCTTGCATCGCGTACGCCACCGCGGCCAAGACGCGTCTGACCTCATCTACGCTCAGCACCGTGTCGTCCCGTGTACTCGAACCGGCAGCACGCCGCGCGGCCGGGTGGTCTCGCACGACGAGGTTCAGCATCTGGTCGTAGGCCTCGAATCGCTGCGCTGGGAGGCTTACTCCCTCAACTCGCAATCGGACCAGCAGAACTAGGAACAGGGGTATGGCCACGAGGTCGGCTACGCCACCCGCGGTTGATCTAACGTCAGAGATGAAGCGCTCCGTCTCGAATGTGGTCACACCGCTGGCGGCCGCAGATCCATCATCGAGTTCGGTCGCGAGAAGGCGACGTGCAAGATCCTCTTGCTGAGAGTTCGACAGCGGGGCTATCTCGGCGCGACCCCATCCAGGCACAACGGGCGACAGCCGAGCGAGAGCGAAGGGGCGTGTAGTCACGATCGCCGCTACGCCGCGATCCTCGACGAATACCTGAAGTGTCTGCAAGGCCCATCGACCTGCATCTTCGTCCGACCACTCGTCGAGACCGTCGACGAGCAGGAGCAAGCGCGAATCCTTCAAGGCTGCCTCAACCAGCGGCCAAAGATCGCTGCGGCCGTATTGCTCAAGCCATGCTGCAAGCACCGTAGGAACCGACGCACGGTCCGGGCCCTCACGACCGGCATAGGTCGTCCAGAACGCGAATGGCAACCACACAGGCAAGCTGCGGCCGAACCGGTCAGCAAGCGACGTCATCCGGGGCTCGTCGGACAGGATGTCAAGCGCGACCAACCTCAAGAGCGACGACTTACCAGCTCCGGGGCCGCCGACTATCAGACAACGGTCCTGAGATTCGAGCCAAGAATCGACCGGTTGCCGGGGATGAGCCACGCTGCTCTTTGCCCGCCCTACAGACACTCGCTGCACGACTCCAGATGAGTCCCAGGGAACATGGTCGGAACCTGAACCCGCGATCGACCGGGGATCCGGCTCGTCAGACCGCTCGGCATCAGGGAGCATCAGATCGCGATCCTCCACCGCCAGCATCTCGCCCGGCGTCGGAACCACATCTGGAACGATGTATCGCTGAAGCAACGGCACCCGCGACTCCGGTCGCCCACGGCTGGCCGGATCATGGACGGCGAACACGGATCCATACAGGTCGCGTAACTCGCTACGAAGCCGGCCGACTTGAGTCGGGTCGAGCCGATTGGCGAAGGATCGGGCTGCGTCCTCCCCGCAGAACGCGATCGTCCACGGCCTGCCAAAGAAGTCATCAACGAGGTCCGGCGCGGTCCTGAGCCACTCGGACAAGGCCTCACGATCCCAGACGTCGAACCGAACACCCGCCGCTCGGAGCCTCTCCGTTGACCGCTCGATCACGTCAGCGAGTTCGCTCCTCACGGCGCGGAAGGTCGTGGCAAGGACGAATGTGCGCGATCGTGGAAGCCAGGTTCCCGCTAGGAATGCATCGACCACCTTCTCGATGTCTCTCTCGGTCAGTTGCTCGACGCGACGCGCCTGCACCGTCGTGTATCGACGCAGTCCCGGGCCATCATCTGCCGGGTGCCGCAGATAGTGATCTATGCCGCTTTGGGCTTGGCCACGAGTCCCGTAGAGCCGCCCTGACTCAACTCTTCCCACGGTCTTTGCTAGGCGGAGGACCAGCCGCTCGAAGTTCTCCCATGAAAGGCCCTCGAAGGGGAGGACGGCCGGTCGCGTGGCAACCGGCGGCGGCGGCACAACGACCGGGGGGAGAAGGAGCCAAGTGGGTAGCGGTTGTTCCACGGCTGAATCGGCTTCGCTGCCCACACCGTCGCGATCGCCGATAGTCACTTCACGATTATCTCAGGAACGACGACGGAGTTTCTTCCGGGTATCAAGTCGAGTCTGCCTCGGTGCAGGTTCGCCGGGGCCAAACATCCGAACGGCGTCAGCGTCGGAGCGTTCTCGGTCCAGATCCGGTGATCTGGGCGTGTCGGTTCGGCCTAGTCGTGCCCGTGTGGTTGGAGAGGAATCTCTTCACCACTCAGAACATTCCCGGCTTCGTCGAGTGCTACAACGAGTGCGGTGTCGGGGGGGTCGTCTGTTGTGATGGCTAGCCAAACGTGGTTCACGACGCTGTCAGTGATTGGCGGGTCTAGGTGCACGCGTACTGCAGCAACCTCTTCACCGGTTCGGCCGGTAAACACCGTGTAGCTGCTATCGCGCAGCATGAACTCGAACTGAACGAAATCGAACATGGCGGAGCTGGGGTTTCCCCCCAGCGTGCACAATTGGTCGGAAGCGAGGAGACCGCTTTCGTCGTACGCCGAGACTTCTAGACACCGACCTTCGGGTGAACCCGACTCGGCCAGCCGCCACGTGAGTCCGCCGACGTCGACTTGACGCAGGATGGTGGTCGGTAGCTGGGCAGCCTCGAACGCGCTGAGGAACGGTTCGGGTGAGGCGAGCGGGATCGGTGGGTGCGCGAGAACAGCCATGCCATCGGAGGTGGTGTACAGGTCGAGGAGGTTTCCGCCGGTGTCGATCAGTCTGTTGCCCCAGGTGCCGCCCTCCGCCCACCGGGATCCTCCGAAGGTATAGCCGTCGAAGGTGCCGTCGGCTGCCAGAAACAGTAAAAGGTTGCTGGTGACTCCGTCTTCGGCCCAGAGTGTGTGGCCCGCGACGTAGACGCCGGCGGCAAAGGGCTGGATCAGATCAACGTCGAGATTCGGGGGAAGGGTCCAAGCAGCCCTAGTTCCATCGGACCGCGTGATCACAACCGTCGTCGGTGTGACTTCGAGTGCACTTCCATCTGCAAGTGGAAGCTGGGCCTGCGGCACTTGCTCGTTTAGCGGTAGGACGCCGTCGGCTTCGGATGCGATCGGCCGCCACCGGATGCCCTCAGGTGTTGGCTCGCCGGCCCAGACGAGGCCAATAGAGATTATGAGGTCAGGCGATCCCAACGTTGGAACCGGACCATCGACCGGCGAGTTATCCGGGAGAGCAATGGTCGTCGAGCTTCGATTCACCACGCCGGAGCCTTCCTTGAGGATGAACAGATCGAAGTTGTTCCCTCCTGAACTAGCGACGACGAAAACAACATCTTCAGTTCCGACGGCGATTCCTTCGGGGACGAGACCATCCAGATCGCCGAACGTTGCGACACCACCTTCTTCCGAGAGGACAACCACGCGCCGTTCGGCTCGATCGGCAACGACAATGCGACCATCCGACAACGCGGCGATGCAGCACGGCCCGGCCCGGTTTCCGCCAATGGACACTTCCCCCCAGTCAATTGAAATCACTGTCATCGGGGGCACAGATGCACCCGGGAACCCGACGCGGGGAATCTCAACGGCACCGGCACTTGGCTCAGGATCGGATGCCGTGAGGTCAGGCTCTGGCACGGTTGTTTGGACGGGTTGTGTACGGACAACTCCGGCCAAATCGTTACCACCCTCGCCGCCCCCAACCAGGAGGGCGAGGCCAAGCGCACCGGCTGCCAACACCGAGATGAAGCTCGAGACGAAGATGACAACGGCCTTGCGAGGCCGACGTTGCCGAATCGCCGGCAGCTGATGAGCAGCAATGTCCTCGAGCTCGGGTGCGATCGGCGCCGCCGCGATAAGCGGGGCCATGGCCCGCCGGACGGCTTCGAACTCGTCTGTAGGAACCGTCACGACAACCCCTTTCGCAACCTTCGTCTCGCTAAATGGAGATAACGCTTCGCAGTTCCGGGCGCGATTCGCAGCAACTGCGAAGCGTCCTTCACCGTGTAGCCCTCCCAGTAGACGAGATACACGACGGCCCTCTGTCGCA